>JAYTQD010000024.1:0-5541 GCA_043746935.1 Acidobacteriaceae bacterium
GTCGCGTTCTGTGCGACAGAGCCTGCCCTGAGCGCAGTCGAAGGGGCGGGGATTTTCTTCCGAGCCACCGTACGTCTTTCGGTAGGTCTAGTTGATACCCCGGATCGCTGTCCCAAGATGTCAGTTCAAGAGGTTAGGCCTTATTCCGCGATCATCCGGCGTACATCTTTGAGCAAAACGAACAGATGCAAGGCATCGGTGGGTGAAGGAACGAAATCGAAATGTTCGTAGAATCGCCGAGCCTCTTCATCTTTCGCATGCACGGCCAAAGCGCGAATCCCGGCGATCTCGGCGGCCTGCAGGGTCCGCAGCATCGCGTCTCTCAATAGCGCTTTGCCGACGCCTTGGCCTTGCCATCGGCGATCCGTGGCCAGCCGCCCGAGCAGCATGACGGGGACAGGATGCTTCGCCAAGCCCTTAGTCAAGCGTTCGGGAGCGTCCATATTCACCTGACCGACAGAGAGTGTGTGATAGCCGACGATGACTGTACCGGATGTGCCCGTTCCCGCCTCGACGACCCCAACGTAAGTTTGCGCAGCCCCCGCCTGTTGGTTGTGCCAGGCATAGCGAACCAGATACCGATTGAGCGGCTCGGTTCCGCAATCGAAGGCTTCGACGGGATGATCCCGCCGCAGTTTTTCGACGTGGCGGGCGGCACCACTCACTAGCGAGCGCCCGCGTCAAAGAACCCAGGTTCTTTTAGAAGCCGCTTTAATCGGGGCAGGGGACGCGTGGGGGCGTCGAGCGCCGCCATAAAAATCTTCCACTGAGCGGCATTCAGTCCAAAGCTGCGCCGGTCCGCCAGTGCCTCATCCGCGCGAGCCAATGCGCTCTCCAGAACAAACTCACTGACGGAGAGATTGGATGCCGCCGCCGCTGCTTGCAACGCCGTTTTGGCATCGGGCGTCAGCCGCAAGTCCAACTTCTGACTTCGTGCCGGACGGGTGGACATGGATACTCCTTCAAGACATCCTTGAGACTAATTCAATTGCCCGACAATGTCAAGACATTTAACTGGTGTCCAATGGCATACAATTGTTCTTGGTCACAGGAAAAGCCAACGATGAAAACAGCTTTTGCACAACTCATGACCGGACTCGACGAGGTTGAGGCTTTTCTCGCAGGAGAAAACAAGGGTTTCAAAGTTCACGTCCCCGACGACGTGGACGTAAAAAGCATCCGCAACAAACTCGGCATGACGCAAGCCCGATTCTCCGATACCTTCGGATTCAGTCTCGACGCCATCAAGCACTGGGAAGGGGGGAGGCGCAAGCCCGAAGCTCCAGCACGTACCTTGCTTACGGTGATCGACAAGAATCCAGCGGCAGTGATTACCGCTCTTCATCCCCAGGCTTCGGCGAAACCAGGATTGAACGGCTCCGGTACTCGTGTGAAAAATAGAAAATTTTCTGCCAAGGCAGCGAAAGCGGGCAGCGGCTCTAACAGCACCCGCTCTCACGGCTAGGAGTTCGACCGAAGTGCCCCCAATGGGCAACTTGACACTACCCGCCAAGCTTCCTAGAATTCTTGATAGGGGGAGACGCAAGGATTTATCTAAGTTATTGATTTATAAGGTATTGTGTCGTTTCGGTCTTTCCAGATGCATCTATAATATGGCTTAGGACCGCACGGGTGGGGACGCCCGCGCCTCCATATACGGTTTTGGGAATCTAACTCACATGGCCCCGGCAGAAAACATCGGCGCGCGCGAACGCGAAATCCTCACCGCCATCGTGGAGACCTTCATCTCCAACGGTGAGCCGGTCGGTTCGCGCACCCTCTCGCGCTCCAACCGCGAAGGCCTCAGCGCCGCCACCATCCGCAACGTCATGGCCGACCTCACCGAAGCCGGATACCTGGAACAGCCGCACACCTCCGCCGGCCGCATCCCAACTCCCGACGCCTATCGCTACTACGTCGAACAAATTTCTGGCGAAGCCCGCCTCGCCCCCGACGAACAACACAATATCGAGAAGACGTTCCACGGCGTGACCGACGCGGAGGAATTTATGGAACGCACCTCCGACGTCCTCTCGCTCATCTCCGGCAACGTAGGCCTTGCCGTTGCCGCCTCCGGTCCCAAGAACGCGCTCGAGCACGTCTACTTCTCCCGCCTCGCGGAAAACAAAGTCCTAGCCGTGGTTGTCACGCGTTCGGGCCTAGTCCGCGACCGTGTGCTGCGGCTCGACTTGCAGCAGGATGTTCTGGATCTGGTGGCCCGCTACATCAACGAAAATTTTCGCGGCTGGGCCATGGATTCCTTGCGCTCGGAAATTGCCCGCCGCATCGAGCAGGAGCGCAGCGAGTACGACCGCCTGATGCAATCCCTGGAGCAGCTCTATTTGAAAGGTGCGCTCCAGACCGACGGCGGTGAGTCGGTCTTCGTGGAAGGCGCATCTAACCTGGTGGCGTCCGAGAGCGACCGCCAGCGCCTCGGCGAGTTGCTGAAAACGCTGGAAGAAAAAGAAAAAGTGGTCGAGCTCCTCAACGCCTACCTCGACGTAAAAACCGAAGCCGTACGCGTCGTGATTGGCCTGGATGAAACCATGCCTTCCATGCGCAATCTAGTCTTAATCGGCTCTCCCGCCCGCATGGGCGGCGAAGTCATGGGTCTGCTGGCGGTCCTGGGGCCGACGCGCATGGATTATCAGCACACCATCACCGCGGTTTCGTATATCGCGCGGCTGTTCGACAAAGTTCTCAATGAAAATGAATGAATTCGCAAACTTTATGAGGAAACACAGTAGAGATTCCGGGGACGACGCTTCCGCGCTGGGCGTGGAATCCGAGTTGCTGCCCGCGGAGGACTCGCCCGCGCCGTCCGGCGAAGCTGCCGAGGGAGAACTCGAACGCCTCACGCGCGAAAAACTCGAACTCCTCGACCGCATCGCCCGCCTTCAAGCCGAATTCGACAACGCTCGCAAACGCGCCGCCCGCGAGCAACAAGATTTCCGCGAATATGCCATGGCCGGAGCCATCACGCCACTGCTGCCCATTCTCGACAGCCTCGACCGCGCGCTGCATTTTGAAGGCGCAAAGGCAGCCGATCTCCACGCTGGCGTCGAACTCATCTATAAGCAACTCCTCGACGCTCTCGGCAAACTCGGTCTGCAAGCCATCCATGCCAAAGGTGAACTCTTCGATCCGCACCAGCACCAGGCCATTGAAATGGTGGAGACCGACGAAGTCCCCGATCAGCACGTCTTCGACGAATTGCACCCCGGCTACAAACTCAAAGACCGCCTACTGCGCCCAGCAATGGTCCGCGTAGCAAAAAGTAAGGGCTAAGATCGCGTGGGGACGGCCGCCCTCGACCGTCCACCAAGAGACAAGGCATGTTACGAGCCAAAACATGTTACGAAATAAAACATGTTACGAAATAAAATATGTTACGAAATAAAACATGTTACGAAATAAACGGTAGGTCACGGCTTCAGCCGTGACAATTAGAGTCAAAAAGAGTCTGGGCTTTAGCCCCCGAGGTAAGGGGCTGGGGAAAAGAACAGCAAGAAAACTAACGCACCAAGGAAAACACACTGGCTACCAATACAAAACGCGATTATTACGAAATTCTCGGCATAGAACGCGGCGCAAGCGAGCAGGAAATCAAAAGCGCCTACCGCAAGCTCGCCATGCAGCATCATCCCGACCGCAATCCCGGCGATCCCGCCGCCGAGGAAAAATTCAAGGAAGCCTCCGAAGCTTATTCCGTCCTAGCCGACGGCGACAAGCGCGCCGCCTATGACCGCTTCGGCCACGCGGGGGTCAACGCTGCCAGCGGCGGCTTTGACGAGACCGTCTTCCACGATTTCCACGACATTCTCGGAGACTTCTTCGGCTTCGATCTGTTCGGCGGGCGCGGCAGCGGACAGCGCCGCACCCGCGTCCAGCGCGGCGCGGATCTTCGCGAAGATCTCAGTTTGGAATTTGAAGAAGCCGTCTTCGGCACCGATACCACCGTCAACGTCCGCCGCCACGAAACCTGCGAAGCATGCCGCGGCGCGGGCACAGCTCCCGGCAAGGCTCCGGTTACCTGCCGCACCTGCGCCGGTCACGGCCAGGTTCGCCACACCCAGGGATTCTTCAGCATCGCCCGAACGTGTTCCACATGCCAGGGCTTGGGCCAGGTCATCACCGATCCCTGCGTCCAATGCAAAGGTCAGGGAAGAATCCTTCGCCAGCGCTCCGTGGAAGCGAAAGTTCCCGCCGGTGTCGAAGATGGCACCCGCATCCGCTTTACCGGCCTCGGCGAAGCAGGCCCTTACGGCGGCCAACCTGGAGATCTCTATGTTGTTCTGCATGTGAAAGAACATGCTTTCTTCGAACGCGAAAGCAGCAATTTGCACTGCGTGGTTCCTGTGTCGATTGTCCAAGCCACACTGGGTGCCGATATTACCGTCCCCACTCTTCGCGGAGAACATACGTTAAAAGTTCCAGAGGGCACGCAGTCCGGTTCTTCGTTTCGAATTAGGAACCAAGGCGTACCCATTCTCAATGGCCGTGGCGCCGGCGATCTCTTCGTCGAGATCCGCGTGCAAACGCCCACCAAACTCACCAAACAGCAGCGCGAACTCTTGCAGGAACTCAGCGCCAGTCTGAAAGTAGAAAACAACCCCCAAAAAAGCTCCCTCTTCGGCAAAGTAAAAGAGATGTTCACTTAAAAACACTCACGTAGGGGCAGGCGCCCTCGCCTGCCCACCGGGAAAAATGCTCGGCTACTTTGGTTTCCATCCATGAGCCACAAGCCATGACACGTCGCCGCTGGACCGCAGACCGCGTAGAGGGAGACCGCGCATCTCTGCTCGGCGAACACGCCCTGCATCTTTCCCGCGTCCTCCGCGCCCAGGTGGGCCAGGAATTCGATGTAGCCACGCCCACCGGCGTTCGCCTAGGCCGCATCGTCTCTGTAAAAGAAGGCTGCGTAGATTTCCTCCTCGGCGATTACATTCCAAAAAAAGAAAATTCTACTCCCAACATCACCCTTGCTCTGGCCATCTTCAAATTCGACCGCATGGAGTGGGCCATCGAAAAATGTACCGAACTCGGCGTCAGCAAAATCATCCCCTTCATCGCCGCCCGCACGGAAAAACATCTAGCCCAGTCCGCCACCAAGCGCGCCGACCGCTGGCGTCGCCTCATCACCCAAGCCTCCGAACAATCCCGCCGCGCCACCCCCGCCGAACTAACCGATCCCGTAAAATTCGATCAACTCATGGCTGACGACGCACCCACTCGTATCGTGCTCTCAGAATCCGAAACGACGCTCTCCCTCGCCTCATCCCTCACGCAGGCTCAAGGCCGCATCATCCTAGCCGTCGGCCCCGAAGGCGGATGGACCCCAGGAGAACTCAAAAAGTTCGACCAGTCCAACTGGAAATCCGCCACCCTAGGCCCCACCATCCTCCGCGCAGAAACCGCCGCCATCGCCGCCCTAGCCATCGCTCTTTCTCTCCTGCAACAGACTTAGATGTACGCGCCAAATATAAACTTTGTCATCCCGACCGGAGCAGGTAGATTCGCAAAGCGAATCCGCCTGCGGAG
>JAYTQD010000025.1:0-2071 GCA_043746935.1 Acidobacteriaceae bacterium
GACGAGCATTACCCACTTGATTGATTGGCGAAGTAAGTTCATGGATTGATCTTAGCGGCGGAGGCAACTTCTCGGACTCTTTCGATGCCTAACGTTTGAGTTGAGCTGCGTGCGGAGGCATGGCGGCTTTGGCCGAGAATGAAATGAAGGCCAAAGCCGCCATGCCGGAGCACGTCAGCTCGAACGAGGGGTTAGGCGGCGGCGTGAAAAACACTCCAATGCGCCTGGCCGTGATGCCCTAAGTTCACAGGGTCACAGGCCACGACCGTACCTTCAAACTCTAGATGAACTCGCCACACTGGAGCGGAACCAGAAGGAGACGGTAGCCTGACTCCCGCATCTTTCAGCGTTCCCTGCGCTTGAAGTTCTTGGAACAACCGCTCCGATACTAGAACTGCGTCGGGCTTTGGTTCAAAAGCAAGCAGAGCAATGCGGAATTCGCTTGAAATCTTGGATTCTCTAGACTGGCTGTCATTCATCTCTTCAATTCCTCATTGCTGGTGACACCGCTTGTACGGGCATAGGCGTAGTCGTACACATTAGTTCGTCGCAGACGTGACCGGCGAAAGGTGGCTCTGCTACGGCCTCGACTTGGATTCGGGTGCTGAACGTATTGGCTAAGCGGCCCTACCGTTGAGAGTCTGTTTGAGCGCGCGGTTAGATGATGCTCATCGGCAATTGCTATTCGTCTTTGCGCCGCGATCGTTGACTTTTGAGTCTTTGCCTCGGAGTTTGCATGAGAGCAAGAGCTTGTTCCATGTCAGTCGTGTCGTATCCGAGTTCGTGGCGCCGCTGAATCTGTATACGTAGAGTCCTTGCACTCTGAAAGGCTGTGTAGTAGCGAAAAACCACAACGCACACAACGAGACCAATGGAAATCAATATGAGCATCTGGAGCGAAGCTGGGTCACTGCTCAACCAAGTGAAAAGCAGCACGCCAACAACTAGCAAGGCGATCAGGGAAAACGCAACGATACCGAGACCAACCAAGATGGGCGCGAAGGCCAGAATGACTACAGCCAAGATCATGCCTAGTGCTATCTCAATGATCATCGCCGGCCTTTCAAGTGCGAATGGGCTTCCAAGCCGCCTAACGTTGGCGATGAGGGGCAGGGCCGGGCGCCGCAGTTGTAAACCAGAAGATGACAACTGCCCGCCCGGGACTGTCCCGCTCGATCAACTGGTTAGGCGTGGTGAACGAAGCAAGGAACAAAGCTATGGGACGAGTAACAGAAGACCGAAGATGAATGCAAACACTTACGAGAAACTGGATGCCGCGATCTGCGCCCATGTGCTTGCTGGGCGTGGGCACCCGACTAATAGCAGTGCGCTCGAATCCGTAGCGCGAGAACTGATCGAATCCGGCCTTGTTGGTGGGCGTGCGCCGTTCCCTGTCGCGTGGCGAATGATCGACAGGCGTATGCAGGCAATGCGCCGCTCTGGGCAACTTGAGTATGTGCGCAAGAAGGGCGGCGGACATGGTCGATGGTGCGTAATTGCTGACGCCTAACGTTTGACATGAGCGGCTGCCGTAGGGCGTAGCCCGGAAGCAGTCCGCTCGATGGAAGGGTTAGCCCGCTCGTGTGTTCCCTGGCCAAACGTGATGCCCCGGGGAAGCAGCACCGACTCAAGGTACCGCGACATCATTGCTCCACTCGGCATTCTGCAAGACGACGCGATAGCCATCATGGTCTTGGTATGTGCGGCCCCGGACCTCCCAGTACGGATTGACCGAGGCAACCTGTTTGAACCCAGCCGCCCGCACCTTGGTGCATGTACTTTCCCACTGGGCGCTTGTCGGAATGTAGAAGATTGTTATGTCCTCGGGCGTAGGCGTTGGCGAAACAGGATGAGCCCGACAGTGCGTGAACTCGAAGTGGTAGCTCGCACCACTAACTCCGAGCATGACGCCGTCAAACCCTTCATGGTTCTCGAAGCTACCTACGACGCGCATTCCGAGGCCCTCACAGTACATGGCCTGTGTACGCGCCAGATTGCTCACTGGCCTTGCGATTCGAAGATGAGGCAGCATCGAGAGTGACTATTGCGCTTGAGAGCGGGCTAACGTTTG
>JAYTQD010000026.1:0-2068 GCA_043746935.1 Acidobacteriaceae bacterium
AAAATCATCGGAGCCGATCACCACCGCCCCAAGCGTTTTCCCAAATCTTACTTCAGGCCTATGTAGACCTTCCGGGCGCAGACTCGCACCCCGAAGGCGAACCTCGCCACCCGGCAAAGCTGCCCGCGGTGAAACTGACTCCAGCCGCGGAAATCCGTTGTTCTTGGAACTGGCCGACGAACTCTCTGGCGGTACTGCTGGCGTTCCCATGTTTCCTTCGTCCCCAAAAAAATCTAATTCAGCGCGCCGAAATGCAAGAGCAACTGCATGACAACGAGGGCATACAGCCCAGCTCCAACGTCATCCACCACAATCCCGGTGCCTTCTGGAAAGCGCTCCAGCAGCCGAATCGGTGGTGGCTTCACAATATCGAACACTCTAAAAAGTATAAAGCCCGCGAGCAGCGATTTCCACGCCACAGGGGCGCCTATCAGCGCAATGAGTTGCCCAGCGGTCTCATCGATGACCACAAACTGAGGATCTTTCCTGCCCGAAGCCCGCGCCACCAGCGTGGCCGCCGGGATGCCAATGCCAACGGCTACCAACGCTAGCCCAGCGCAGACGTATGGCAGAAAGCCATAGCCTGGTAGCAAGTAGCGAGCCATCAGCCACCACACCAACACTGTAGCCGCCGAGCCCCAGGAACCCGGACCCGGATGGAGATATCCCGTCCCGAAGAATGTCGCCGTCATCCGCGCCCACAGCGGCGCTTTGCTATTCTCCCGGTTCGTCATCTTGAAAAGAACCCCCGCTCGAATCCTGGACCGATTCCTCGTTGTCGTGGACTGGCGAAGAGATCACGTAGCCGCCGCTCGCCCACTTGCCTAGGTCAAGCAAACGACAGCGCTCACTACAAAACGGGAAGTCGGGATCGGCGGCGGTCACTTCCTGCTTTTTGCACGTAGGGCATTTCAGAGCTGTTCGACGCTCAGGCATGGCCGTCTCCACTGGAACTAATGTCATAAACTAGAACAGGCGTCATAAAAGATTTCGGTAGGTCACGGCTTCAGCCGTGACGCCCGAGCCTTAAAAAATGCGGGCTTTAGCCCCCGAGGTTAGGTTTACCACACAGACACCCATGAATGAGTCTAGACTTACAGAATCGAAACCTGTAAGTCGTAGTCGTGTGCCTTGGTAACGCGGCAGCGGTGAAAGTCTCCCGCCCGCAGCTCAATCCCGTCCGGCGCATCGTTCACCAGAACCGTGCCGTCAATCTCCGGCGCGTGCATCGGGGTGCGGCCCTGCCAAAGCAAATCGGTTTCTTCCGACGGCCCTTCCAGTAGCAAATCAAACTCTTTCCCCACCAGCGCGCGTTTCTTCTTCTTGCTGATCTGCCGCTGAATCTGCATCAGCTTCTTGCGTCGTTGTTCGATTTCCCGCGCCGGCAGCTTAGCCTCCAGCGCATATGCCTTCGCGCCTTCTTGATCGGAATACCCGAACGCCCCCAGCCAGTCAAACTCCGCCGCGTTCACAAACTCGCAAAGCTCTTCAAAGTCGCGCTCCGTCTCTCCGGGAAAGCCCACGATAAATGTTGTGCGCAGCGTAATATCCGGCACAATCCGCCGCATCTTCTCAATCGACTTCAGGAATATCTCCGCCCCCCCGCCCCGTCGCATCAGTTTCAATACGTTCGGCGAAGCATGTTGCAGGGGCACATCCATGTAAGAGCAAATTTTTTCGTGTGAGCCAATGGCCTCCAGCAAGCGCGTCGTCACCTTGTTCGGATAGGCGTATAAAAACCGCACCCAGCGCGCGTCGGGAATTTGTGCCAGCCGCTCCAGCAGCAGCGCCAAGCCGTCCTTCAGCCCCAGGTCTTCGCCGTAACACGTCGTGTCTTGTCCTATGAGAGTCAACTCCCGCACGCCCGCCGCCACCAGTTGTTCTGCTTCCGCAACAACAGATTCAAATCGTCGCGAACGAAACTGCCCGCGTAATTGCGGAATAATGCAGAACGTACAGGGGTGATCACACCCCTCGGCAATCTTGATGTAAGCCGAATGCTTGGGCCCAGCCAGCAGACGCGGCGTGGTCTCGTCATAGAGATAGTTCGGCAAGTCGGCAATCGCGC
>JAYTQD010000027.1:0-2066 GCA_043746935.1 Acidobacteriaceae bacterium
TACGCACACCGGGGGTGCGCCCGCGCCCGCAATGTCGGGAGGCCTGACCGGTCTTTTCCGGCATAAGCCTGCGCCGCCTCCACCCATGACGGCGGATCGCTTGCCCTCGACTCCAGTGCCTCCGCCTGCGCTGCCACCGCTTTCTATGAGTCCTGCGCCTGCGGCGAAGCCGATTCCGACGGTTGTGGCGAGCGGGATCATTGCGGTACCGAGCAAGAATTCTTCTGAGTCGGCGGCGACTTTGCCTTCGTTCTCGACAACTGAGGTTGCGGGAGGGAATTCGCAGCGCGGCGGGGAAGTTACGGCTGCGGGTTTTCCGGCGGCGACGGCGGGTACGTCCGCAGGTGTCGGTAAATCGGCGGTTCAGGGAACGACGTTTGACGCCAAGGCTGACGCGAATACGGATGTAGAGAAGGCAGCGGAAGCTAAGGCAGCCGAAGTGAAAGCTGCAGAAGAGAAGGCAGCCGAAGAGAAAGCAGCGGAAGAGAAGGCAGCGGAAGCCAAGGCTGAAGTGAAAGCTGCGGAAGAGAAGGCGGTGGAAGCCAAGGCAGCTGAAGTGAAAGCCGAGGAAGAGAAGGCGGTGGAAGCCAAGGCAGCTGAAGTGAAAGCCGAGGAAGAGAAGGCGGCGGACGCCAAGGCATCTGTAGCGAAAGCTGCGGAAGAGAAGGCGGTAGAAGCCAAGGCAGCCGAAGTGAAAGCTGCGGAAGCCAAGGCAGCCGAAGTGAAAGCTGCGGAAGAGAAGGTGGCGGAAGATGCATCGGCGTCGAGTGCGGACGCGGTGCCTGTTGCGGCGACGCCTGTGCCCGCCGAAGCCATGCTGATGGCGCGCAATGAAGATCCGAGTTTGAGAACCGTATTCAAGGTGAAGTATGTGGCCGACGGTGTGGCCTACCTGGAAGGCGGACGCGCACAGGGGCTGACCGAGGGTATGAAGCTGCAGGTGGAAGAAACTAACCTGCCGACGCGGCAGGGAGCCAGCGCCCATCCGGCTAACGATCCGCGCGTGGTGGCCGAGCTGGAAGTGAGCGGGGTGGCTGAGACTTCAGCGGTGACCGAGATTCACGAGCCAAAGCGTCCGGTCAAGGCCGGTGATCTTGCCTATCTTTCCGTCAGCGATACGGCGGCGCTCGTCGAACAACGGGCTTTGAGTTCGACGCGGCAATATCCGGCGGTGGTTTCCTTTAGCGCAGACGATACGCTGGACGAAGAAGCCCGTGCTGCAGTGCCGCGCCCGCCGTCTCCCGCGGTGAATCGTGCTAAAGGACGCATTGGCCTCGATTACAACAGCACAACAAACCACGGGTTAACCAATGCGACCAGTTCGAATTTAGGCTTTGCATTTCAGGGCGACATCACAAGGATTGGCGGCACCTTCTGGAACTTGAGCGGATACTATCGTGGACGGTTGACAAAACAGCCGACCGCGACACAACAGACGATTCAAGATCTGATCAACCACACCTACCACTTGAGCCTGTCGTACGAGAATCCTACGTCGAAGCTGGTGGCGGGGGTTGGGCGACTCTTCCTCCCGTGGGCATCGAGTCTGGATACGATCGACGGCGGATACTTTGGCATGCACCCCAAGCAAGGGACGACGATCGGAGTTTTTGGAGGCTCGACGCCAGACCCAACATCATGGAGTTATGTGCCGAACCGGGCGATTAGCGGCAGCTTCGTTAACTTTGAAGGCGGCTCCTACGAACATTTCCACTACAGCAGCACGTCCGGCGGTGGAGTCAGCATGATCAACTGGGCCGTGAACCGGCCATTCGTATTTTTTGAAGACACGCTTTCGTGGGGGCGGCGCGTCGGAATCTATGAGGCGGCGCAGATCGACAGTCCTTCGGGAAATAACAAAGTAGCGTCGCCTGGCTTCGGATTGGGGCGCAGCTTCTTCACCATGCGCGTACAACCGCTGAGCCGGCTGGAATTGAATTTCAATTACAACTATTTCCGCGATATTCCCACAGCCAATACGACGCTGATTGACCAGAGCTTGCTGGATAAGTTTTTGTTCCAGGGTTTTAGCGCAGGAGCGCGGGTGGAAGTGTTGAAGCAGGTTT
>JAYTQD010000028.1:0-2066 GCA_043746935.1 Acidobacteriaceae bacterium
GATGCTGCCGCATTCGACAGCTGCTCAATCGTCCCCGCCACCTCGAATCGCATCCGATTGCCCTGCGGATGTGAATTCGCCTGCTCCTGCGCTATCTCAATCATGCGCGGAGCGGCATCTATTCCTATAACAGAACAACCGTGCTCCGCCAGAAATCGCGCCAGCGTACCTGTCCCGCAACCAGCGTCCAGCCATTCCGTGCCAGCCAGATTCCGCCCTCGCAGGCATTCCTCTAGCACCTCAATGCGCGCCTGAAACGAGCGTTTTTGATAACGTTCTTCCCAATCCCCGGCCAGGCTTCCGTGATAGACAACAACGTCATTGGGCTCGTAAGTCGTTGGTAGACCATTAGTTGGATTCATGAAGCGGGGCAGCGCCCACGGCGAAAAACTGCTCTATCGTACCACGCCGCCAATGTCACGCTCGTCCCCGTTTCCCGCGCTGCAACAGCTCCCGCGCCACTCCCACCAACTGCTCCACGTGCTTCTCCCAGCTAAATTCCCGCGCGTGTTGTTCGCCATTACGCGACAACCGCTGCGCCATATCCGGCGAGTTCACCACCTCCCGCACTCGCTGCGCCAGAACTTCGGGAGAAAATCGCGGAAAATATACCGCCGCATCCCCTGCCACTTCGCGATGCACCGGCAAATCCGACGCCACCACGGGCACGCCGCACGACATTGCCTCCACCACCGGATGCGCAAATGTCTCCGCATACGAAGGTGTTACATAGAGATCACAAGCCCGATAAAGATGATGCAACTGCCGGTACGGGACCGCCCCCAACTCCACGACGTGCTCCGTGAGCCCCAGCTTGCGAACCAGCTCCGCCGCCGGTTCCGCGCGAAAATCCCCCGGATTATCCGCCGAGCGCAACCGGGTCGTCAGCAGCAACTTCGGATTCCTCTCCGGAAGCATCGCCCGAATTAGGTTTAAAGAACGGAACAAGGTCTCAAAGTTGCGAAAATAGTTATAATGACTCACGAACAGCAACCGTAAGCAATGGTCCGTACTGTTGAGCCGTGTCTGCAAAGCTTCGGGCAGCGGCGAGTCCTCCGCAAGAAAAACCTCGCGGTCAAACCCGTGGTGCATTGCCACCACGCGATTGTCTCCCGTCCATTGCCGCAGCTCGCGTGCAAATGCCTCACTGGGCGCTACCGTGGTGTCCGCCCATCCCACCGACCGTGCCGCAAAAAACGCCCGAATCCCGTTGTCGATCCACAAGCCGTACTCTCCGCGCGCGCGCAGATCCCGCCGATAATCCGCGGAAGTATACAGCGAATTCCCACTCAGCAGAATCTGCGGCACCGGTGACCGGCGAATCGCAAAATTTCCCGCCGAAACCAGAACGTCCGCCTGAAGCTCACGCGCAATCCGCGGCACCGCCGATTGCTCCCACAAAAATCGCCGTGCCGCCGACTGCGGCTCTCCCGCCTCATGAAATGCGACGTTCGGCCAAGCCCCCAACTCCCCCCCCAACTCCCGGCCCACCAGAAACGTGGCCCGTAAGTCCTTCCGTCGCGCCAGCACTGGCGCAACGTTCCGAACATAAGTAAGCCCGCTCCCCGAACTCGCCGCGAACGCGTTCAACAAAATGTGCATAAGTACAAGCAGTCCAATCGATGGAACATCGGAGCCAGCGCTAACCTCAAGTATAATCAGGGTTTCCGGGGAGAGCGTTGGTACATGGGTTCAGGCAACAGCGAGGTCGATCCGCGGCTTCTGGAGTTCATTGTGTGCCCCCGCGACCGGACCGCCTTGCGCGAGTCAAGCCGCGAGCTCGTCTGCGAACAAGGCCACGCTTACGGTGTCGTGGATGGCGTTCCTGTCCTTTTGGTCGAGGAAGTTGCCTTCACCCATTGCGAGGCTCAGCGCGCGCTGGCTGCCACCCACACCGAATCTCCTCTGCTCATGCCGGCTCCGGTCGGCAATGAAATTGATCCCTGGGTCAACAAGTGGATCGCCGCGACCAATGGCGCTCTCTATAGTCACCTCGCGGGAAAGCTCCAGGAATATCCGATTCCGAATCTGCGGCTGCCTCCAGGCAACGGACGCTTATTTCTCGA
>JAYTQD010000029.1:0-2066 GCA_043746935.1 Acidobacteriaceae bacterium
GCCCGCGTCACGCTGGTGCATCGTGGCCAGCAGATTCATCCGCACGTTAAATATTGGGTGCGCCCTGACATTGAGAATCGCATTCAGAACGATGAGATCAAGGCACATTTCAACAGTCATGTGCGCGAGATCACAGAAGACGCCGTGATCCTGGAAACGCCGCAAGGCCCACTGCGCCTGAAGAACGATTTTGTATTTGCGCTGGTTGGCTATCATCCGGATTTCGATTTCCTGCGCAGCATTGGCATTGAACTTTCGTCGGAACAATACCGCCCGCTCTGCGATCCCGAGACGCTGGAGACGAACGTGGCGGGAATTTACGTGGCGGGAGTGATTGTCGCCGGTTCCCGCACCAATGAAATCTTCATTGAAAATGGCCGTTTTCACGGACGCCTGATCGCCTCCGATTTGCAGCGGAAGCTCAGTTCGGCGGACTAGACAAAAAAATACCCCGAAGCACTGGGCTTCGGGGCAAAAGAGAGAGAGAGAGAGGAACGAAGAGCGAAAATTTAGACGGGGTGGCGAAAGCGGCGACGCACAAGTCCGGCGAGACCGAGCAGTCCAGTGCCGAGCAAGGTCAGTGTGCCGGGTTCTGGGACCACGGCCATGCGCGTCATGACCGCGTTCTTGCCGTTCGCCGCAGCGTTCAGCATGGGGCTGGCAAAGGTCACCAGGGGCATCAGAAGTACCGCCGCGCCGGTCATCACGAGAACTTTCTTGAACCGTGCTTGCATGGCCTGCCTCCAGGATTCGACTTGCAGCGACTCGAACTTGCAGCCTCACAGATGCAATAGGCCTGCCAAAGAGCTGTTTCTTGAGGTGAGTGCGCTTAAATAGCTGATACAAATGCGGTTAAGAGGTCATTCGGTGGCTGGGTTTTGCCCGTACACCGAAGTAACTGTGCAAAGAGTTGCTCTCTCTCTCCCTAGAGTGCAATGGGTTCTTTTGGGTCACATTCTTGACGAAAAAAGCTTTCTTGACCTTCAGCGGGGGCTTATTTGGCGGGATATTCTCTGGATGCTGGCATTTCTGTGCCCAGGTGGCCACCGCGTTTGGGGAGGGAAGACGTGTTCGATAGGGAAGACGGTCGCATGCTGTCTGACGGAAACTAACGCTTACGCCGGATACAATCGGTCAATCTTCGCGGCTAGGATGCAATCGCTTTCGGTGAGCCCGTCGACTTTGTGGGTGAAGATGGTGATCTCCGCTTTGCCCCAGGCGAGAAAAATATCGGGGTGGTGCCCTTGTTGCTCGGCCACCTCGCCCACGCGGTTCACAAACGCCAAAGCCTTGAGGAAATCCGGAAACTCAAATTTTCGGAGAAGATGATGCTCGTTCACCACCTGCCAGAGCGGCACCTGATGAGTCAGAGCGCCAAGCGCTTCACCCTTAAGCGACGGAATGCCGCCGCGGCATGGTACGCACGTCTTGCTAGCCAAATCGGACATACATTACTCCTATGCTTCTGCTACCAACGCAAATCAGCGGGCTTTGTGTTGGGCCGCGCCATAGACGTTGGTTATGATCGCCAGCAGCGTCATGAGAGAAATCACCGCCAGCGACCCAACGCAGTAGATGCACCATGCCCGCAGAACATCTCTTTCAACATGCGCTAAATAGAGAGAGAATCCAAGGCCTACGACGGCAGCGGCCAGGAAAACGCGATCCGCGCGTTGCATGGCAAGAATCCCCAGACCGAGGTAGCCCGCGATTCCGATAATCGCTACGGGAATTCCCAGCAGCGACGCGTAGGCACTGTGGTTGACCTCTCCACAATCCCACACATCGTTGATATGGCAAGGGGAGTCTTCGGTGCGGTAGTGCTCGCGCAACGCAAACGACGAGAACACAATCCCCAAGACAGCCAGCAAGGCAAAAACGTATCTCACGCGCTTTCTCCCGTGTCCGGACTACACACTAGAACGGTATATCGTCGTCGCTGATCGGCGCGGCGCTGTGTTCCGTTTCCGGCATACGCTGATCCATGTCGTTGTGGGAGCTGCTGCCGCGGCTGGAAGAATCGCCTCCGCCGGAGCCGCCTTCACGCCCGCCTAGCAAAACCAAAT
>JAYTQD010000030.1:0-2063 GCA_043746935.1 Acidobacteriaceae bacterium
CGTAATACCGGGCATCAGTTTTTCCATGTCCCGAAGGATCGCATCGAACGCTTCGCCTTGTTGTGGCGCTTGCGCTGGCAGAGAGGCGCGAATCTCCCCCGGCTGCGCCTGGGATAAAACTGGAAGCGTTTCGATGCGACCGTAATAGTCAGCGATCCAGTCAACGACCGCGTGCCCGTGACGGCGAAAGTCTTCGGGACTCATATGAAACGATTTCGGTGCGGACAAAGAACCTCCTGGTAGTCCCGCTGGGCGGACTGAATTGTTCATCATGCCACAAGCGAAGGGCTTCACTACGGAGACACAGAGAAAAGCGTACCCACACCGCTCTATTTCTCCGTGCCCCAGTGTCTCCGTGGTGAAAAGGACTAAGACAAATGCCCGAAGAACACTTTGGTGTCGTAATCGAAGGCGACCGTGTTGTTTTCTTGGTAGCGCTCAAAAAGCTCCCGCAATGCTTGGCGGATCGGTCCCGAGCGCGGATCGTTGGGTGACGGGATGTACGAAGAAGAAAAAACGCGCCCTTCCAGCGATGCATATTCGAAAATCTGCTGCGTCCGGAACGTTGCCATTTCATGCTGCGCCGGTGCGAAGAACCCGCCAATTGTTTCGGTGGTCCGTTCGTGCCGGACCTCTGCGTAGTCCGTCCCATATTCCAGGAGCAGCTGCTCGTATTCCACAAGAAACGGCGTACTGTCCGTAAGACGCTCATTCCATAGCAGCACGACCCACCCGCCGGGTTTAAGGATGCGCGAGAACTCCCTGCGAGTAGGCTCGCGGTCAAACCAGTGTGCGGCCTGGGCTGCGGTAACGAAATCGACGCTATGATCTTCGAGCGTAGTCTGTTCCGCTGTGGCTCCGATGCTCCGGAAACTTGCGAATCCTTCTAACAGCTTCTCTCCAGCCTCCCGCATTTCCTGGTTCGGCTCGATGCCGAAGACGGTATTGCCGTTTTCCAGCAACATACGCGTAAAAATTCCCGTTCCAAATCCTAGATCGGCAATGCGGGATTCTTGCGTGAAGCCGCAGCATTCCCGCAACAGTTGAAGGATCTCAGGCGGATAGCCAGGACGATAGCGCACGTAGTTATCGACGCGGTCGGAAAAGCGCTGGGTCGCGTTGGGTGCTGGCATGGCTCTAGTTTAGCGCCAAACCGAGAGGGCCAAGAGAGTTACAATGACCACTTGCTCTGTCGCTTGGAGCAAATTGTAAAGATACGCATGAGCCTATTGCCAATTGGAGATCTCGCCCCAGAATTCGAGCTGCCTGCCGTGGTTGGCGGCGTCAAGCGCAAGTTCCGCTTGGGTAGTCAGCGTGGAAAGAAGAATGTCCTGCTGGCGTTTTATCCGGCGAACTGGTCCAAAATCTCTCGCGCGCAACTCACCGAGTTCCAGGCGGAGAGCGAACAATTACGCGCCCGGCAGACGCTGGCCGTATCGGTGTGCGTCGACTCGATCATGAACACGACTGCCTGGGAGCGAGAGATTGGCCCGCTCGATTTCCCCATGTGCGCTGACTTCTGGCCGCACGGTCAGGTGTGCGGCCTGTTTGGCGTTTTGCGCGAGCAGGAGCCTCTACGTGGGGCGGCGGATCGTGTGTTGTATTTGATCGACCGGATGGGGAAAATTGTGTTTCATCAACAATACGGATTGGAAGAAGCTCCTAGTTTGAAAATGACGTTGGATGTCCTTGGGACTCTCGGCTAAGGATACCCGGCTGATTTTCTAATTCTGTCATTCTGAGCGGAGCGAAGAATCCCTCGACTGCTGGCGTGGCGATGCTACTTCCAATTTTCTTAGAGGACGGCGCGCGGGAAGAAAGCTCTCAAGAGTCGGGAAGGTCAAGAGGGTAGGGATCCTTCGCTGCGCTCAGGATGACAAATGTATAAAGTGAAGTGGAGTCTTGCTAGCCGCCTATGAAAACATTCGCTATTCTGACTGTAATTTTTTCTCTGACTAGTTCTAACATTTCGTTCGCGCAGAGCGCAGCCACCAGCGTTGATTCTGACCTCCTCGGCTTTCGCGACACCGCCGCCGAGAGGAAGATCGAAACCCAATTCCTCG
>JAYTQD010000031.1:0-2058 GCA_043746935.1 Acidobacteriaceae bacterium
ATCCACTTGTCCAAGCAGCTCTGGTTCCGCCTCTTGGTCGAGTATGCCTTCTTGTCGTGGTTGTCCATCCGCATCTCTGTCGTGCGGTAGTGTCCAGCCAGTGATTTGAAGCTGGTTATGATCGGAGTTTGGGGATCAATGACCTCCCGGTTGACATTGGCTCGAAGGACTTCGACGTGATGCAATGCCGCAGTTCTGGTCCGATAGCGTGCCACCGGACCAACAACCACACAACGCATCTTCCTAGTACCATCCGGTTGCCGTTCGCGGAAACGGAATTCCCAAACGTCGCCGGATTTTCGTTTCGATCGTGTCAAACAACCTTCCTGATAACGCGCTCTTCTCAATGAGTTTCCTCCTTGTGAGAGCGCAGGTGGTTATTTGAATGTAGTCGACCGTGCATCCAGGTGTCCAATTCAGATTTCAGGAAGCGCCAACGACGGCGAGTTCGATCTCCTATTGCATGCGCGGGAACGAGGCTTTCCCGCGCCAGTCGCGTCAGCGTCTTCGGACTTATGCTCAGGAATCGGGCGGCTTCCTCAGGGTTGATGTAGGGTTCCGGAATATTCGCGGGTGCAAGAACGATGGCTGGTTCAATCTTCATTCTTCTTTTCCTCAAGTCGTGCTGATACTGAACGTTCTAAGACAGGCTCCAATTTCGGTCAACTTTCGGGTCGGTTAAGGCTCGGGAGCGAACGGGAGGATCCGAGAAGGGCCCGATTTGACCGAAATTTCATTTGGGCTTAGCTTCTTCACGTCCAGGACGGAAATTCGATTCGTCCTAGCCGGAGAGGCGAGGAATGTTTCCATCTCTGCAAGACGTTGAGGCAGGCCTTCGCGGTACGGGCTATATCGCCGATTCGATAGCCACGACAACGGTGTACCTGGCGGCGAGACTCCAGAAGCCATTGCTGCTGGAGGGTCCCGCGGGCAGCGGAAAAACCCAACTGGCATATGCAGTTGCGGACGCGGCGGGCACCATAGTCGAACGCCTCCAGTGCTATGAGGGAATCAACGAAGAAAAGGCCATCGGCAAGTTCGATGAGCCTCTGCAACGGCTTTGCGTTGAACTGAGAGCCAAATCGGCCAGCGTCGATTGGGAATCCTTGCAGACTGAGTTGCACAGCCTGCAGTTCTTCAGCGCAGGCCCGCTGTTGCGCGCATTGCAGTACGAGAAGCCTTGCGTCCTGCTGATCGACGAGCTAGACAAGGTAAACCAAGCGTTTGAGGCCTTGTTACTTGAATTGCTGAGCGTGTGGCAGCTGAGTATTCCGAAACTGGGCACCATCCAAGCCCGCAGCATTCCCTTCGTTGTGCTCACCTCGAACGAAGAGAGGCGCATCGGAGATCCCCTTCGCCGGCGCAGTTTTTACCTGCGAGTTGAGCATCCGACAGCCGAGCGTGAGGCGGAAATAGTGGCGCTGAGAATTCCAGATTCGAGTCACGAATTTCACGCGGGAATGGCGGGCCTGGCTAAGGCATTACGGGGATGGAGCCTGGAGAAACCGCCATCGGTCTCAGAAATTCTGGACCTGGCGCAGGCGCTCAAGGTTCTGGGCGCTGAGCGAGTTACGGCTGAAATGAGAGACATTCTGTTGCCCTTGCTGGCCAAGACCGAGGCCGACAGGCGCAAGTTGCTCTTGCGAGACGGCTTTGCCAGTCTTGTCTACGACGCCCAGCAGTACAGCGCGGAAACTTTGCGAGGGAGCGTCGCATGAGGCGAGTTCTCATTTTGTCGTTAATGATTTGCGCCGTCTCAAGTTGCTTGGCACAGTCGCGTCCGTATAAGACGCGGCCCGAGGCTGAATACTTCGTCGCCGCATACGCCCAACACTACCGCGTGCCCGTTTCATTGGTGCGCGCCATTGTTGAGCACGAGTCGGATTGGCGCGTGTGCGCGGTCTCTCCCAAGGGCGCCGTGGGCCTGATGCAGCTCATGCCATTAACGGCCCAGCGCCTGCGAGTCAGGGACCGCTGCAACATCGATCAAAACGTCTCCGGGGGCGTGCGTTATCTGGCATGGCTGATGCAGCTGTTTCATAACGATCTCAGGCTCGT
>JAYTQD010000032.1:0-2052 GCA_043746935.1 Acidobacteriaceae bacterium
ATGTCGTCGACTTCGCCGCAGGCCAGCACGGAACCAATGTATGGGTCAACAGTATACTCTCTGCAACGATAACCGCCGTTCCCGAGCCATCGGAATACGCATTACTCCTAATAGGTGGTTGCGCAATCTATCTGCGAAAAAAATGCCGCAAAGGACGCTCTGTGAGTGACGCCTAACCATTCGCTCAACCGGACCTATTGCGGCAGGCTGGCATTTGGGCTACAAAAGCCTAGCCCAAATACCAGCCTGCCGCAATAGGCCGGTTAGCTCAAACGTTAGGCCTCATCAATACCGCGTATGTCCATCGATACCATGAACAGCCTTCTGATCGCTACAACTGCAGGCATCGTCATGCTGCTACTGCGGTCGTTTTTCCCGTCCTACTTTAGCGAGAAGGGAAGGAATTTGGCGACGAAAGAGGACATAGGCGAAATTACTGCCGCCGTCGAGTCTGTGAAAGAAGACTACACGAAGCGTCTCAAGGAACTAGAACATCAGAATGCTTTGGTACTTGAGCAACTTCGCATGAATCAGCAACTTCGACTTGCGGCTGTGGAGAAGCGAATGGCGGCACACCAGGAAGCATTTACGCTTTGGCGGCGCCTTATAGCCTCAGCGTACGACGATAGTCTAAATCCTGTGGTGATTGAATGCCAAGACTGGTGGAACAAGAACTGTCTGTACTTGGGTGCAGAAGCGCGCGACGCTTTCAATCGTGCGTACTCGCTTGCCCAAGGTCATCGAACACTCTCGCAATCGAGCAAAGATCTTGAGGCAGTAAAAAAATACTCCGAAATCGTTTACGGTGCAGGCGAAATAATAGTAGCGGGTGTTCAACTGCCGTCTCTTGGTCCAAGAGAGATTGAGCAGACTATATCTGTGCAATGAGGCCTAACAGGTCGCTCAACCGGACACTTTGCGGCGGGCCGGGTTTGGGCTTCAAAAGCCTAGCCCAAACCCAACCCGCCGCAAAGTGCCGGTTAGCTCGAACGTTAGCCAGCACAAACCTGCGTGTCCGACGCCGCAAAGTCAAACGGTAGCGGTCTGGCAACGATTGATGGCTGCGTAGACGGCCCGCACAGTGCTGCGATCAAGCTCTTTCGCTTGTTCGCTCAAAGCTGGATAAGGGACCATCAACTCTTCGCCATCTTCGGCCCTTCGAGTAGTCACGCCTTTGGCGAGTTTCCCAGCCATCCAGTCTTCATGGACTTCGTGGGAAACGGTTTCAATGTCTGGCAAATTCATGCTGATTCCTTCGTTCGTTGGAACATCCAAGGTTTGACCTCAAGGGTCGGGATCGTCTCGCCGTCAACTACCGGCTCAATGACGATGGAAGAATCGGCCGCGCTCGGCCCTTCAAAGAACAGAACGATGGCGCGCCGAGAGAAGAAGATCGAATGCACTTCATGCGCTCGCATTGCGTAGCACTGACCTTCGGAAAATTGCTTGTCTTCGTAGCGCCAGCGGTGCACGTCGGCGGGCTTAGCAGCGTACTTGCCAATCTCGCCTTCGTAGTGCAGTGTCGTCGTGCGGTATTCGTCAGCGTCGCGGTCGCTGACATAGCTTTTTGTCCAAAGCCGGTTTCGCACGCTGCCGCGCAGCACCCAGCACATGAAATCGAAACGGTGGCTGTGCGGCGTCAGCGTCTCCTGGTGATCACGGGTGTTCTGGAACAACCGCATGGTGCCGTGCACGCTAGGCGATCCGATCAGGCTGCTTGTCAGGCCGGGCAACACGTAGTTACTCACCGGCGAGTGAGCCATTCTCAGCAGCGCATCAACATCAAAGTTCTCGGCGTTCATCTCGTCTCTCCATCAAGTGCTGGCTAACCATTCGCTCAAAGGGACTGCGCAAAGGCGCGCAGCCCCTTAGCTCAAACGTTAGGCGTCAAGAATAACGACTGCGCTCCTTGCCGCGCCAACAACAATTAACCACTTTCACAACGCGCATTTCGCGCAACCTAAGGAGAAATGATGAAGCTGACCCTGGTCTCAGTTGCCTTAGTCACGACTTTTTCGGTATTTACGACTGGTAGCCAAGCACAAACTTATC
>JAYTQD010000033.1:0-5478 GCA_043746935.1 Acidobacteriaceae bacterium
GCGGAGCTATACCGGTAGCTCTCCGCCGCCTCACTCAGTCTTGCTTTGACCGGATTGACATGAATGTACTCGCGAAACTGGCAATATTCCCTGAGATCCCGGATGCGCCGATCATAGAAACTACTCTCCCAAATCTCTCCTGTGTAGCCCAGTTCTCTTTTAGCGCGAAAGGAGAAGCCGCCCTTAATCAGCTGCATGGCTTTCTCGACCGTATCCGTGGGAGTGAGTATGAGGTGAATATGGTCCGGCATGATTACGAACTCATGCAGCAGATATTTTCCCTGATCTCGATAACGGAACAGAACTTCCAGCAATAACCCGGCCATTCTGTCGGTCTGAAACACAGCGATCTTCTGGTAGCTGGCGGAGGTGAGGAAGTAACGGCTCAAGCCAGTGTTTCCTCGATATGGAATGGTCAAAACCTTTACCTCAGCGGCTGAAGCCGGTCATCTAGAGGCAGGGTAATGCAGGCCTGAAGCCCTGCTCCACCCAAAAACCTTCAGGGTGTTGCCTACTTTTGGAGACTTCATGCCAATTATGGGAATCAGCGCTTGACCTGCCGAAGTTGGTTTTAGCTTTTGAGAGCTATTGAATGGAGGTCTTGTGTCAAGTCTTTGGTTTACCCTTTTGGTGGGGGTTTTTTGGTGGGGGGTTTTTGGTGGGGGCTTTTGGGTGGAGCAGCGCTTCAGCGCTGCATGGAAAACTCTGGAGTTCTGCGGCTTCAGCCGCTGCGGTAAGGGGTAGGTCGTCGGCTAACAAGCAGGCTCTTGGCAATTCGCCTACACCCTAACGCAGTGGCTTAAGAACTAACCCTTGGGGTAAGCTCGGTCTCAGCCCTACCTTCCGCCGTGCCATGAAGCCCTGTTCCCATTTTGGGAACCACCTCCGCAAATTCCTCAGTGAGTCGTTGACTTAGCGCTCCGCGTGCCGCACGATTGTCTAGGAGAAGTTACAGGCGAAAGCATCTAGCAGGACCTTATCTCCTTTGTTTTCAATATTTTGCCTGTAAGTCCTTTAAACTCAAAGATTTTGCCCTCCTACACGGCGTATCTCGTTGATTCCATTAAACAGGGGGGGTGGGGGGTACCCAACAAATCGCCCTGTAAATCAGCGGCGCTACTCGCCGTAGGGGACCCAGACGTTCTTGACCTGCGTGGCGTGTTGCAGGTACCAGCGGCCTTCGGCTTGGGTTGGGTTGAACCAGTCGATGTCGCGGCCTTCGTTGGTGAAGACTTGCTTTAGGTTTCCGGTGGAGAAGGACTTGGCGGCGGAGGCGTTGGCTTCGTCTCCGAAGCACCAGATGGCGTCGATGTCGTCGTGCTCGGCCAGGGTTTTCAGGAGTTGCGAGGCGTAGCCGGTGACGATGTTGACTGCGCCTCCGGGGAGATCGCTGGTATCGAAGAGTTGGTAGAGGTCGGCGGTGATAAGCGGGTAGGTTTCTGAGGGAATGACGATGGCGGTGTTTCCGGCGGCGAGGACCGGCATGACCAGCGACATGAACCCTAGCAGCGGGTGGGCTTGCGGGCAGATGATGCCTACTGTACCAATCGGTTCGTTCATGGCGATGGCGATGTTGCGGAACGGAGGGTTGTGAACTGCGCCGTCATATTTGTCGGCCCACGCGGCGTAGGTGAAGATGCGTTCGATGCTAGCGGTGACTTCGGCGGCGGCTTGCGCTTCGCCGACTGCGGCTGCCAGACGGTGGGAGATTTCGTCGCGGCGTTGGGAGAGATTTTCGGCGACGTAGTAGAGGACCTGGGCGCGATTGTGGGCGGTGGCTTTTCCCCAGCTAGAGGCTTTGCGGGCGGCCTCGACGGCGTTGCGGATGTCTTTGCGGTTGCCTAGGCCAGCTTCGCCGAGGAGTTGGCCGTTGGGGCTGCGGACCTCCATGCTGTAGCCGGAGTCGGGGCGGGCTTGTTTGCCTCCGATGTAGAGCTTGACCGTGCGGTCGATGGCGTCGGTTGGAGTTGCGGGAACGGATTGGTTGTCCGGGGCCGGAGTTGACGAGGGTAGTGCGGGCGCGTTCTGGAACCAGGCCGGCTCAAGATATTCCAGCATGCCTTCCTTCCCGCCTTCGCGTCCATATCCGCTTTCGCGATAGCCGCCGAAGCCGCAGGCGGCATCGAGCATGTTGGTAGAGTTCACCCACACGACACCAGCTTTGAGCTGGGCAGCGACATGCAGAGAGACGTTGATGCTTTCGCTCCAGACGCAGGCGGCTAATCCGTAGACGGTGTTGTTGGCCAGCTCAACGGCTTCGCTGGGGGTGCGGAACGTCATCGCGGCCAGGACTGGGCCGAAGATTTCTTGCTGCGCGACGATGGAAGTCGGGTGTACGTTGCTAAGCAGCGTTGGCAAAAAATAGAGGCCCTGAGTCGGCATCGGTGTCTGTGGTTGCCAACAGGTAGCGCCTTCAGCAATGCCTTGAGCTACTAAACTTTGGATGCGATCCAACTGCACGCGCGCAACAATCGCACCGATGTCGATGGTTTTATCTAAAGGGGATCCGACACGAAGCTTGCTCATGCGATCACGGATCTTTGCGAGTAGCACATCGGCGATGCTCTCCTGCATCAGCAGCCGCGATCCCGCGCAACAGACCTGACCTTGATTCAGCCAAATGCCATCGACTAAACCCTCGACAGCACTGTCGAGATCGGCATCTTCGAAAACGATGAATGGCGATTTGCCGCCGAGTTCGAGGGACAGGCGCTTGTGGGTCTCTGCGGTGGCGTTGCGGATGGCGCGGCCCACTTCAGTGGAGCCGGTGAAGGCGATCTTGTTGACGTCAGAATGCTTGACGAGAGCCTCGCCCGTGGATCCGTCGCCGGTAACGATATTGACGACTCCGGCGGGGAGGCTGATTTCCTGGCAAATTTCCGCGAATGCTAGTGACGTGAGAGGAGTGAATTCGGCGGGCTTTAGGACCACGGTATTGCCGCTGGCTAGTGCGGGGGCAATCTTCCAGGCCAGCATGAGCAGCGGAAAATTCCACGGGATGATTTGGCCGACCACACCACACGCGGAGTATCCGGGAAATTCTTGATGCAGCAATTGCGCCCATCCTGCATGGTGATAGAAGTGCCTAGCTACCAGCGGGATGTCGAGGTCGCGACTCTCGCGAATGGGCTTTCCGTTGTCCATCGTCTCAAGCACGGCCAGTCGACGAGAGTGTTTTTGCACCTGTCGAGCCAGGGCATATAAAAAGCGCGCACGCGCGTGCGGCGTCAAGGCCTGCCAAGCTGGCAGCGCCGCTCGGGCTGCACGAACTGCCGTATCGACATCAGCGGCTGACCCCTGAGCTACGCTGGCAATTTTCTCCCCGGTGGAGGGATCGGCGGTGTCGAAGTACTCGTTCTTGGAGGGCAGTAGCCACGTTCCGTTTACAAAATGACCAAAGCGTCTGCCGTGGCAGTCCAGCCAAGTGAGAGCCTCTTTCGGATCCTCCGGCGCTGGCCCGTATTCCATGGCGACGAATTTTTCAGCGATGCTCATTCGATATGTCCAATCCGTCTCTTTCGTGAATTATGCGATGGGATGACGATACTCCGCCGAATATCGGCCTGTGGCGTGGTGTTCCAATTGCCGTTCAATGTCATTCAACAGGCTGCTTGCGCCGAAGCGAAAAAGGTCTGTTTTCATCCAGGGGACACCGAGCTCTTCTTTCATCAAGGCCAGCCAATCCGTGGATTGCTTGGCGGTGCGAATACCGCCTGCAGGTTTAAAGCCCACGGCCATGCCAGTTTCCTGCGCGTATTCGCGGATGGCGCGAGCCATGACCAGGCCCACCGGTAGCGTGGCGTTGGTCGGTTCTTTGCCCGTCGAAGTCTTGATGAAATCGGCTCCAGCCATCATGGCAACGAAACTCGCTCGGGCCACGTTGCGGAGCGTGAGCAAATCGCCGGTACCGAGGATCGCTTTCATATGCGCGGAGCCGCACGCTTGTTTGAAGGTGGCGATCTCGTCGTATAGCTCCTGCCACCTTCCACCGAAAACGTGGGCACGAGTAATGACGATATCGATCTCTTGGGCGCCGGCTTCGACAGAGCTGTGGATTTCAGCGACGCGCTCCGCCATCGGCGAGAGCCCGGCGGGAAATCCGGTGGACACCGCGGCAACGTGAATATGGGTGCCTTCGAGCGCCCGACGCGCCGTTTCGACGAAGCGGTGGTAGACGCATACCGCGCCCACTTGAATTCCGAGATTATCGATGCCGAGCTGCCGCACCAGGTCGTGTTGAATCGGCTGTTTGGCTTTGGCGCACAAGCGACGGACACGCTCGTCCGTATCGTCCCCCGAGAGAGTGGTGAGATCCATGCACGTGATCGCACGCAGTAGCCATGCGGCTTGCCACTCTTTCTTCACGCTGCGGCGGGCTGTATGCGTTTGTGCGCGGCGCTCAAGCGCACTGGTGTTGACTCGAACTTGCAGAATGCGGTCGAGGTTGAGAGGGATGCCTCGGTTGGGGCGCAGGGATCGTCCGTCGAGAGTTGCTACTGAGGTGTGAGAATTGCCCGTGTTGTGGTCTGGAAGAGCATGATCTGGAAGCACACGGTCCGGAAACGCGCGGTCGCTGCCCGGATAATCCTTCGGACCATCAACGAGTGCGTAACCTTGGCTGTTCTCCACGAACATCTAGATGCTCTCCGGTTCCACTACGCTTCGTAACCACAGTACCCATCATCACTAACGATGTTGGCGACACAATTGTACGGCACGCCACCAGAAAGAAAGCGGTTTGACCTTGACACATTACAAATCGCAACGCTAAGCTGATGCGCTGTTCGAATGCGCAAGCCATGAAGCTTCCGTCCGCTAGTCGATTCCGCCGTCCTACCGTTTTTATTTTCTCACTCCTCTTGATCGGGCTGTTGGGCACGCCTGCTTTCGCGACCAAAAAGATCATCTTTGATACCGATCCGGGCACGGACGACGCACTAGCCTTGATGCTGGCGCTGAATTCTCCAGAGCTGGATGTTCGCGCGATCACCGTCGTGCCCGGTAACGTTACGGCGGAGATGGGGCTGGAGAACGCGCTACGCATGGTGTCGCTGGCGAACCGGTGCGACATTCCTGTGGCAGCCGGCGCAAAGCACCCTCTTTTTCAGAAACTCATTACGGCGGAGTTTTGGCACGGTAAAAATGGTCTGGCTAATATTGAACTGCCGCCTAGCAAGTGCAAGGTGGATGCCCGTTACGGCCCTGATCTCATCATTCAACTGATTCACGCTTCCCCGCATGAGATCACTTTAGTGCCGGTGGGACCGCTGACGAATATTGCGCTTGCTGTGGAGAAAGATCCTTCCATCGTGCCGTTGGTGAAGGAAGTGATTCTGATGGGCGGGTCGATTACGGGCGGCAATGTGAATGCCTCTGCGGAAGCCAATATCTACAACGACCCGGAGGCGGCGCAGATTGTTTTTCAAGCCGGGTGGCCGTTGACCATGGTGGGGCTGGAAGTTGGTGACAAGGCGCTGT
>JAYTQD010000034.1:0-14221 GCA_043746935.1 Acidobacteriaceae bacterium
TTCGGACGGATGCGACGGAAAAACCGGAGGCGACGCTGCTGCATGATTTTGCCGTGTTTTCCAAGGCGCTGAGCCCGCATCTGCGGAATCCGCAACAGGCGTCGATCGCGATTGTGACTTCGCAGGCGGCGCAATTTTCTGTCATACAGGAATTGCAACTGGAGGCGCAGCGCAAAGCGGTGCGGGTCCTGGCTTACAACGACCGCCTGACCGCATACGCCATTGCGGAAAACCAGATTGAGAAGCTGGGCACGCCGAAGCTGACGATCCTGCCTTCGCCGCAAACGCTGACCGACAAAGCATGGCAGGCCTTGCTGAAGTACGCGCATGACGGCGGCAACCTGCTGATTACCGGGCCGGTGGAGCATGACGAGCACTGGCACACGGTGGCGCGTGTTACGGATTTGCAACTGAACGCGCAGACGGAGCCGCTGGTGGTACACAACGCTGTAGTGCGGCTGGGCGAGCGTGTCTTGCAGCTTTCCTTCGACCAACAGAAGCAAACCTGGCTGGATGCGATGCGCTTTGGCGATGGGTCGACATTTCAGGAAATCGCGTATGGAAAAGGGCGCATCTTCTGGGCAGCGTACCCGATTGAACTGGCCGAGGGGTCGGACGCGGCGGCGGGTCTTTACGCTTATGTCGCGGGAAAGATAGGGATTGCTCCCTTGTATGATCTGACTGCGGCGATTTCTCCTGGCGTGCTGGTGTATCCGGTGGTGCTGGAGGATTCCGTGCTCTATGTGATGGAATCGGATAGTGCTGAGGATGCGAATATCAATTTTCGCGATAAACTTACTGGGGCGCGGGTGACGCTGCGGCTTACGGGGCAAC
The DNA here is from genome assembly GCA_043746935.1 of Acidobacteriaceae bacterium. GTDB lineage: Bacteria > Acidobacteriota > Terriglobia > Terriglobales > Acidobacteriaceae > JANXUC01. The sequence continues at coordinate 835 of JAYTQD010000034.1, forward strand.
ATGCTGCACTGGCTGTGGTTGGAAAACAGGCGAAGTCTGTTGTGGCTAAGTATGGATATTAGGGACTAGGTATCAGAAACCCTTACCTCGTGGGCTGAAGCCCATCTTGATTGGGGGTGTAACGCTGGCCTGAAGGCCAGCTCCTGACTCCCTGCATTTGCTTCGCGGCCTCTCCGGTTGGTGACAGCGATTGTGATTTCAGGTAATGAAGATCTGATCAAGAAGCAAGGGGGTGTGCCTCACTGGATATTTGGGCAAAATGTCTGGAGTGGACCGAGAGGCTGCACGCGAGAAAGCTAGCCTGAGTGAAGCCGGGGCAAGGATCAAGGGGTCTTTCGACTGCGCATTCCCGCGCTGCGCGCGAATGCTGCGCTCAAGATGACAGGAAGAAAACAAGTTCGGGACTGAGTCAGAGTTCCCCTATCATGAGGATGACCTTCATTTTGCGCGTAGCGTTTCCTTGCGAACGGTCAGGTGTTCGATGAGGTCTTCCTTGATTTGAAAACCGGTTCCGGGAACATTGGGGACTTGGATTGTGCCTTGCGGCGATACCGTAACTTCGGGATCGATGATGTCTTCTTTCCAGTATCGTTTCGAGGCCGAAACATCTCCGGGGAGTTGAAAATTCTCAAGTGAAGAGAGGTGAATGTTATGCACGCGGCCGACGCCGGACTCCAACATGCCGCCGCACCAGACCGGGATGTTGTGCGCCTTGGCGGCGTCATGGATACGGATGGCTTCGGTCATGCCTCCGACGCGCCCAGTCTTGATGTTGATGATACGGCAAGCATCGAGCTTGAGAGCCAATTCGGCGTCGCGAACGTGACGGATGGACTCATCAAGGCAGAGTTTGGTTTGTAATTGCTTCTGGAGTTGGGAATGGTAGTAGATGTCGTCATTCCATAGCGGTTGCTCGATCATGAGCAGCTTGAATTGGTCGAATTGGCGGAGGTGGTCGAGTTCGTCCATGCGGTAGGCGGAATTGGCGTCACAGCTCAACAGGATTCCCGGCCAGCGGTTACGGATTTGTTCGAGGACATTAAGATCCCACCCATGTTTAACTTTGACCTTGATGCGCTGGTAGCCAGCGGCCAGTTCGGTCGTGATTTTTTCCATGAGTTGATCGACATTGTTTTGGATGCCAATGGAAACGCCCGTGGGGATTTCCTGGCGAGTACCACCGAAGAGCTTCCATAGTGGAACAGATTTCTCTTTCGACTCGGCTTCCCAGAGGGCGTTTTCGAGGGCGGCTTTAGCCATGCGGTTGCCACGGACTTTGGCGAAGAGAGGGACGCAGTCGCGGGCGGCGGTGAGGGTCTGGCCTAGGAGTGACGGGATCAGGTACTGGCGCAGGATGGTCCAGGCAGTATCAGAACACTCTTCGGAGTAGAAAGGCTCTCCATCGGCCACGCACTCGCCCCAGCCGTCGATGCCCCGACAGTGGACGGTGACGAGCATGGTGCGGCGGTCATAGACTCTTCCGAAGCTGGTCTCGAAAAAATGGACCAGTGGCATGTGTAGTTCGCGGAGGGTGACGGCTTCGATTTTCATGGGTTCTAGTGGCGTCGGATAGAAATCGTAGTGCTATTTTGTGGCATAGGACCAGCTTTCATCCCAATTGCCCAGGACAAATACACCATTTCCTTTCGCGTCTCGTTCGTATCCTAGAACGGACAACCCTTCACGAAAGGCTTGCAGAAATTCTTCCCGGTTGCGCTCCTGCACCTTGGCGGCTTGGTCGCGGGTTTCGGGCGCGGCCTTCCAAGCGTAGATTTCCGCGGGAACTTCGATTTTCTTAACGGCTTCAAACTTGGGTTCAGTTCCGTCTCGAAGCAGGCGTTCTACACGGTTGGAGCGCAGCCACCACTCGGCGATTAAGCGGTCGGTGGGCAGACCTCCGTGGAGCACCGAAGTGGTCACACCATACTGGTTGATGTTGTAGTGGCGCATGATTGCGCCCAGGCGGCGAACGTTGAAGAACGCGTTTTTGATCTCGAGCGGATCGAAGGTCCACTCCATGAGAGCGATATTGCGGGAAAGCGCTTCTTCGCGTTGGAAGAGTTTTAGCTTACGGCCCACACCCGAGTTGCGATACCGCTCATGCACGGCGGCCATGTGGGAATGCAGATAGGAATGGCCGTTGCGGTGCCCAGGGACCGAAAGAGCAAAGCCAATGAGTTCGGAGCCGTCGAATGCGCCGATGACCTGGCCACCGACCTTATCGGCCACTACGAACATGCGCAGAGGCACTAGTTCGGCGTCGGTGAAATTCCAGACTTGTTGTTGCAGGGCGACGCAGAGGCGGAATTCGTCGCTGCCGGAGCATTTACGAACTTCGATGGGATTGGAGCCGGTCATTCGGTGATCACCCGTGCGCCGCCCACCCGCTCTTCAACTTTCACCGCTTGCCACAGACTTTCGAGTTCTTCCAGGGACGCGTCTTGCGCTGCGCGGCCCGTTTCTTGCAGCTTCCGTTCGACTTGCTGAAAACGGCGGCGGAACTTGCGGTTCGTTTTTTTGAGCGCCAGCTCGGAATCGAGCGCGAGAAAACGAGAGATGTTGACCAGCACGAAGAAGAGGTCGCCTACTTCTTCTTCCAGACGCATGCGTAGATCTTCGGGTATCTGGACACGACCCGAACCCGCAATTCCCTTCCCTCGGGGTTGCGGACCTGGGGCGGGATAGTCGCGAAGCTCGGCACGGAGTTCCTCGGTTTCCTCGTGAAGTTTGTCGAAGAGGCCCTCGATATTGGGCCAATCGAAGCCAACATTGGCGGCGCGGGAGCTGAGCTTGCCGGCTTCGAGCAAGGCTGGGAGGCCAGAAGAAACGCCAGCGAGAGCGGACTCGGGATGGGCCACAGGCTCGAGGGTCGTTTTGGCGGCTTGCTTGGCTTCTGCTTTTTCTTGGGCTTTGATCGCTTCCCAATTGCGCAAGACCTCGCCGGTGGTCTCCGCCTTCACGTCACCGAAGACATGAGGGTGGCGGCGGACTAGCTTGTCCGAGAGACGGTCGAGTACCTGGTCGATGGAAAACGTGCCGTCTTCTTTGGCCATCTGAGCGTAGAAGAGGACTTGCAGGAGAAGGTCGCCCAACTCCCCGGGCAGCTCTTCCCAGTCGCGGTTGTCGATGGCCTCCAGGACTTCGTAGGTCTCCTCCAGCGTGTAGGGCTTGATGGAGTCGAAGTTCTGCTCGCGGTCCCAGGGACAGCCGCCTGGGGCGCGCAGACGGGCCATAATTTCGACAGCGCGTTCGAAGCGTTCTCCTGTGGTGGTGGCCATGCGTTTCTCAATTTAACTGACAGGGAAGGTATTCACCAAACCGGCGGTGTCATCGGAGATGAGGATTTCCGCGCCCAGAGTGACGAGGTGGAGCATGTCGGAGGGATCGTTGACGGTCCAAGTGCCGATGCGCGTGCCGGCGTCAAGCAGCTCTGAGGCTAGGGCACCGTTGAGCAGGTGCCGCTGCGGAAGGGCCCATTGCACGGGCAGAAAGGGCCAGAGGGGTGAGCTTACGTCCCAAATGAAGCCAAGCTGGACGTCCGGATTGAGTTCGCGGAGGCGGACCAGGATTTTTGGCAAAAACGATGTCGCCACGTAACCGCGCACGGGCGGGTAACGGCGGAGAAGGTCAAGGACTTGTGGTTCTATGCCAAGGTCTTTGATTTCGATATCCAGGAAGCAGCGGGACGCATAGCGGTGTAAGACCAGTTCGAGCGTCGGCAGGAATCCCTGGGCTTGCCAGGGCGCTAAATCTTGCGCAAGAGTCTGGGCCAAGTGCAGGCCGCGAAAGACTGGGTCATGGGAGATGACGGGGACGCCATCCGCGGTACGGCGAACGTCGAACTCGAAGCCATCGCAACCGTGCTGTAAGCAGAGGTCGAAGGAAGCCAGGGTGTTTTCGGGAACCGAGGTGGTGGCCCGAGCGCCGCGATGGCCGAGCAGCAGAGGACGAGTCATGGCTGAGGTGCCGGAGTGCCTATTGCTTCACACATAAGATCAAACCCGTGGACCAAGTGAACTTCGTAACGCGAAAACCTTGCAGTGTCTCTAGCTGCGTAATCAGAGCCGCCGCTTTCGCGTCGTGCCCCTCGGGCCAATTCGGTTGGGGCAACATGTCGTCGACCAAAAATATCCCGCCGGACTTCAGCAGCTTCAGTGCGAGATCAAGGTGCGAGTATTTCCCCGGCCAGGCATCAGGGTAGATCAGGTCGTAACGCTCCGTGCAGCTCGCTAGAAAATCTGCGCCGTCCGAGTGGATCAGCGTTAGGCGCGGGTCAGCCCCGATCTCGTCACGGGCAATGGCCAAAACCTTGGCATCGTTTTCCACGGATACGAGCGATGACCTCGCATCCATCCCATCAAGAATCCAGCATGTGCCCAGACCAGCGCCAGTACCCAGCTCCAAAATTGAAGAACACGGCTTGGATGCCGCCAGTGTCCGCAGGAGCGAGCCTGTCAGGACATCGGAGTTCATCTGGAATTGAGCGGCGCGAGAACGCGCCAAAATTGCCTCATAGCGCGGGGGCATCTGAATTGCGGCGAGGTCGTCCATGTGTGGGAGCGCTAGTCGAGGTCGAAATCGCGGATGGGCTTGCCGGTATCGGGAGATTCCTTGGCGCGCTTCACGGCTTCCTGAAATTTCTTTTCCAGCAGATCGGCGCTGTTCTTTTGCGCTTCGACGGCTTGGCGGAAGACGGATTCCTTGCGGCTATTCTGCTCCCGCATGGATCGAGCCGCGTCTTCGAAATCCGCGAACATCTTGGGCGTGGCGGCCGCCGTATGCGCGATCACGGCTTGCGCGCCCGGGTCCACTTTGAGGACGGCGCTACAGCAGGGGCAAGTGACGTCGAAGGCGGCGGAGGGGTTCGGCACAAAGTGGATGATACTCCAAAAATGGGCGGGACGCCTGGGTGTCCGTGGCGGTGGAAAGCTTACCGAGGGCCGAGCTTGATGGGGAAAATGTGGAAGAGGCTTAGCATTTCCGCTGCCAGCAGGCCCAGACAGGTGAGGACCACCAGCACCGCCAGGATTTCCCCGATGGCCATCCGCCGCTTGCGTCCGGAGGGGTCCAGGCTGCGCGTTACCAGGGCCAGGATGTTGAGCGTGGCGAAGCCAAATACAAGCATCCAAAGGATGTTATAGAACTCGCCGCGTTTACTAGTGAGTTGCCACGCGGCCAGGAGGACGAAGATCCCGGCTTCCCGAAGGTGCGGGAACGCGGAAAAACGCGAGATGGCGGCACTGCCAGCTCCCAGCCACGACGCTAAATTTGCCCAATGCCTCATGAGAGAAAGTCGAAACGCAAGGGTACGAGGAAACGTGTTGCGAAGCAAGGGCTGGTGAATCGCAATGGCCAAACGAAGGTGCTGCTGCCCTGCGGAAAAATCCTGGCCCGACGACCTCCATTTGCACCACCCGCAAGCGCCCTCTAGAATAAGTAAAATGCCTAAGAAAAGGATTTCATGATTCACTTCCCCGTCCCCGAGGCGCTCACGTTCGATGATGTCCTGCTGATCCCTGGCCGCTCCGACGTCATTCCGACGGAGGTTAGCACGCAGACGCACCTCACCCGCAACATCGTGCTGAACGTGCCCATCATCAGTGCGGCCATGGATACTGTTACCGAATCGCGCATGGCGATTGCGCTGGCCCAGCAAGGCGGACTTGGCATCGTACACCGCAACTTGACCATTGAGCAGCAGGCTGAGGAAGTGGACAAGGTCAAGCGCTCGGAGAGCGGCATGATCGTGGACCCGGTCACAATGTCGCCCGACGACAAAGTTTCCGACGCAGTGGAGATGATGCGGAAGTACAAAATCTCCGGCGTTCCGATTACGAAAAATAAGAAGCTTGTCGGTATCCTTACCAATCGCGATCTCCGCTTTGAAACCCGCCTCGACATTCCCATTGACCAGGTGATGACCAAGGAAAAGCTGATCACCGTGCCCGTCGGGACCACGCTGGAGCAGGCGGAGGAAATCCTGCACAAGCATCGCGTGGAAAAGCTGCTGGTCGTGGATGATCAGTACAACCTGCGTGGGTTAATCACGGTCAAGGACATCCAGAAAAAGCTGAAGTACCCCAACGCGGCCAAGGATTCGCACGGACGCCTTCGCGTCGGTGCTGCCTTAGGTGCCACAGGCGACTTTCTCGAACGGGCTCTGGAGCTGGTTCGCGCCAACGTGGACGTGCTCGCGATTGACAGCGCGCACGGACATCAGACCCGCGTGATTGAGGCCGTCAAGAGAGTGAAAGCGCGGCTACCGGAAATTGAATTGATTGCCGGCAATGTAGCTACTTTTGAAGGCGCCAGCGAATTGATCCAAGCGGGAGCCAATGCCATTAAGGTGGGCATCGGTCCAGGTTCCATTTGCACAACCCGCATCGTGACCGGAGCGGGCGTACCGCAAATTACGGCGATCGCCGACTGTTACCGCGCCACGCGGGACACTGGCGTTCCCATCATTGCCGATGGTGGCATCAAGTACTCCGGCGACGTGAGCAAGGCTCTGGCAGCGGGCGCGAGCGTCGTGATGATCGGCTCGCTCTTTGCGGGCACCGACGAAAGCCCGGGTGAGACGATTCTGTATCAGGGGCGTCCTTTCAAGTCGTATCGCGGCATGGGATCACTCGGAGCCATGGCTGCTGGCTCCGGCGAGCGCTATTTTCAGAGCATGGTCAATCCCGCCCTCACAACGTTTGCGCTGGAAGAGGGCGAACAGAACCGCCTTGCGAAGCTTGTGCCCGAGGGTATTGAGGGACGGGTTCCCTTCCGCGGTTCGGTGCAGATGATGGTCCATCAGATGGTGGGCGGCCTGCGCTCCGGCATGGGCTACTGCGGCTGTGGCACGATTCTGGAACTGCATGAGAAAGCGCGTTTTGTGCGCATCAGCAGCGCTGGGTTGCGCGAGAGCCACGTGCATGATGTGGTGATCACGCGTGAAGCGCCCAACTACGCGCAGGACTAGCCTGCGCGCTAGGCTGTTGCCGCTGCGTCCTTTGGAGAAACGAGTAGCAAAACCGCGCACACCAGCGCCAACCCAGCCGACAACGCAAACGGCAGCGGCGCTCCGTAGTGCTTCCAGATCTCTCCCGTGATCACGCTGGCTAACAGGGTCGTCACGCTGGTCGTGAAATCGAAAATTCCAAAAGCCCGCCCCCGTACCGCCGGGTATACGGTTTGCGAAACCAAAGCCTTCAGCACGGGCGCGGTCAGCGCATAAAACAATCCGTAAACCGCCATCGCGACCCAAATTACCGCTTTCGACGGCGCCCACGCAAACGCCAGATATACTCCCGCGAACACCGTATATCCTGCCGCTGCAATCACGCGGCGCGGAAACCGGTCGCTCAACGAACCCGCCGGCCAGGAAATGGCTGTGTAGGTGATGTTAAACACTAACCCCAAGAGAGGCGCATAGGCCACGCTAATTCCCACGCTCTGTGCTCGCAGCACAAGAAACATATCGCTGGAATTTCCTAGCGAAAACAGCGCCACCACCATCAGAACGTAGTAAAAGCTTCCGGGAAGATCGCGCCAGGAAACCGCAGTTTCCGTTTTCGCCGTCGCCGAAGCCGCTCGCGTTTTCCGGACTTCGCGGATACCGAACCACGCAATCAGCACGGTCAGGCCGCCGGGAACCGCCGCCAGCCAAAACACTGTCCGCACATCGTGCGCGCGCAAAATCCAGAGTGCCAGCAGCGGCCCTGCAATCGCACCCGCGGAATCCATCGATTGCAGCAGTCCAAATGCCGAGCCGACTTTCTCAGATGGAACTGACTCGGCCAGCATCACATCGCGCGGCGCGCCGCGGACTCCCTTGGCCAGGCGGTCGGCGAAGCGAATGAACAAAACATGCCACCACGACGTCACCAGGGCCAGAGCTGGCTTGACCGCGTTCGCGACGAGATATCCACCCACCACCAGAGGCTTGCGTCGCGGCAAGCGGTCTGCGAGATAGCCTGAAAAGAGCTTTGCGAACGAAGCTACGCTCTCCGCAATCCCCTCAATGAAGCCCAGCTTTTCCGGACCCACACCCAGCGACGCCAGGAATGCCGGGAGAACCCAATACGCCATTTCGCTGGCCGTATCATTCAAGAACGAGCTGGCGCCAAAAACGTAAACGTTCCTTCGTTGCGCTTCGGTTGGGGGTGAGGCAGGTGTTTCCGGGACAACAGCCATGTCAGCAGTTTTACCACACGCCAATCAGTACATCGCGTCGTACTTGGTAGCTTTCCATTCGCCGCGATTCTCCACGGTGACCCAGAAGTGTTCGCGGTAGGTGGTGGTGGCGTCGGGCGCATTGCGGCGGGTGCCGCGGTAGTGCAAGATAATCAGCGGCGGATGATCTTCCCAGTCCACCAGATTCCAGGAAACCAGCGGATGCTGTGTTTCGGATTCGCAAATAGACTCGGCATATTTCTTGCGGTAGTCTTTCTCCCACTGCGCCAATACTTCGCGGCAACCGCCGTCGCGCATGGCGCGAATCATGGGCAGCGCGGCCTTCTCAGCGGAGCGGTCGCGCAGTGGATTGAAGATTACTGATTTTGGCGTGCCGGAAAGAGGATCTTTCTCCTCCGACCGGTAGAGCACGGGACCTTGGTTGTTCAGCCAAATCAACGCGCCCAGCGAAACCACCAGCAGCATAACCGCCGCACCCACTGCCACTGCGAGCCCTGTACGAGAAGTTGCCATGAGAATCGTAAGTTGATTGTAGGACGAAACAACCTGATTGTGACCAGCCCGGGATGCAGGTGGTCAACAGGGCGGAATGGGCGGGATCCTGACACTGGGATCCGGACACTGGGATCCGAACACTGGGATCCGAACAAAAGAACGGATGAAAAAAACGCACCCCCCTTGAGGGGTGCGTTTGGGATTTCAAAAACAGGAAAGAATCTCTACTTCTTGTCCTTGCCGGCTTTTGGTTTTTTCTCGGCTTTCTTTTCGGCTTTCGCCTCGGCCTTAGCTTCGGCTGCGGTTTCCGCCTCTGCCTGCGCCTCGTTCTCTTCCATAGCCTTGCGAGCGGATTCGGTGCGCTTGGTACGGACTTCGGCGCTCTTCTTCCGCTTGGCGGCAACGAATTTTTCGCTACCTAGCAGTTCGAGGAAGGCAATTTCCCCGCCATCGCCCTTGCGAAATCCGCCGCGAATGATGCGGAGATACCCGCCCTGGCGGTCGCCAAAACGTGGACCGATGGTGTCAAACAGCTTGTCCACGGATTCCCGCGTCATCATGTAGGACAACGCCTGGCGGCGCGCGGAAACGTCTCCGCGCTTGGCCAGCGTAATCATTTTTTCCACGTGGGGGCGAACCGCCTTGGCTTTCGTCAGGGTCGTTTCCACCCGCTCTTCGACGATCACAGAGGTCGTCAAATTGCGCAGTAACGCGCGACGGTGGCTGGTGTTTCGTCCTAGTTTCCATCCTGCTACTTTGTGACGCATCGCAATTCCCCGATCTTCTATTGGAACTTCAATTCAATCTCAGTGATCTTGGATGTTACCCCGTGGGCTCAAGCCCACGTTTTGTTGCCTTGAGTGTCCCGGCTGAAGCCGGGACCTACCCAAGGCCTAATGCAACAGGACTAAACCAGATCGTCCTCGTCATCTTCATCGCCGAAAGGCCCGATCGTGACGGGCTGCGGCGCGCCAGGAACGGCGTTGCCCTGCTCGTCGATCTTCATGCCCAATCCAAGACCCATTGTGCCCAGGATTTCCTTAATCTCGTTCAGCGACTTGCGGCCGAAGTTTTTCGTCTTCAGCATTTCGTTTTCGGTCTTCTGCACCAGTTCGCCGATCGATTGGATATTGGCGTTCTTCAGGCAGTTGTAGCTGCGCACGGAAAGTTCCAGCTCTTCCACCGAGCGGTTCAGATACTCGTTCCGGATTTCCGGTTTGCGGTCTTCCGACTGCGAAGCCGACTCCATTTCTTCCTCGAAGTTGATGAAGATGTTCATGTGGTCTTTCACCAGCTTGGCGGAAAGCCCAATGGCATCGCCCGGCGTCACCGAACCGTTGGTCCAGACTTCGATGGTCAACTTGTCGTAGTCGGTGATTTGGCCGAGACGCGCGGCTTCCACCGAGTAGTTCACTTTACGGACGGGCGAGTGGACGGAATCGATCGGAATGTATCCCAAGCCAAGATCGTCGTCGAAATTGCGGTCCGCGGAGATATAGCCGCGCCCGCGTTTCAGGCGCATTTCCATATCCAGCTTGCCGCCTTCGCTGACCGTTGCGATGTAGACGTCTTTGTCCAGCACTTCCACGTCGCCATCGGCTTCGATCATGCCGGAGGTGACGATGCCCGGCTGATCGGCGCGCAGGTAGATAGCCTTCGGGCCGTCTCCGCTGAGCTTGAACGGAATTTGCTTCAGGTTCAGGATGATGTCGGTCGCATCTTCCACCACGCCCGGAATCGACTGGAACTCGTGCAGCACGCCTTCGACCTTGACGGCCGTGATGGCAGCGCCTTCAATCGACGACAACATGACGCGGCGCAAGGAGTTGCCGATGGTGGTGCCAAAACCACGTTCGAACGGTTGCGCCCAGAACATGCCGTACTTGTCGGTTAAGTTGGCGCTATCGGTGGCGAGACGTTTCGGTTTTTGAAAACCTTTCCAAAGCATTCGTGTTGCTCCTCTCGGCCATGCTGCTCAGTCCGGCATCCCCGGACCGGCCCAGGTCTGGGTCGGGCGCCGGAACAGGCATATCTGGCTCGAAGTGTTGGGCCAAAAAATCTATTGGGTTACTTGCTATAAAGTTCGACGATCAGCTGTTCGTTCACGGGGACGTTGATCTCGCCGCGCTTCGGAATCTGCGTCACGCTGCCCTTGTAGGCTTCGCGATCAATGTTCATCCACGTCGGCGCCGTCTGGTGGCTGTTGAATTCCTTCGCCACCTGCAAGCCCGCCATTTCACGGCTACGTTCGCGCACGGAAATCTCGTGCCCGACGCTCACCTGGAACGAAGGGATGTTCACTTTGCGGCCATTGACCGCAATGTGTCCGTGGCGGACGAGTTGCCGCGCCTGTCGGCGTGACATGGCAAAGCCCATGCGGAAGACGATGTTGTCGAGACGGCGTTCCAGTTGCTGCAAGAGCAGCTCGCCGGTCACGCCCTTGGTACGGGAGGCCTTTTCGAAGTAGTTGCGGAACTGGCCTTCCTGCACGAAGAACATGCGCTTGGCTTTTTGCTTTTCGCGCAACTGCAGGCCGTAGCCCACAATCTTGGTCTTCTTGTCTTTTCCGTGCTGGCCAGGCGCAAAGTTGCGCTTTTCTACGGGACACTTCTCGCTAAAACACTTCGATCCCTTGAGGAACAGCTTCATGCCTTCGCGACGGCAAAGGCGGCATACAGCGTCTCTATAACGTGCCAAGTTCGTCTCCTTGAGAAAACCGGTTTACAGGATTGGCGCCCCTTCTTCCCGGTTCCACCACTTCAGTTCAACAGCTATTGGTACAAAATTGTATTCCGCAAAACTACACTCTGCGGCGTTTCGGCGGACGACAGCCGTTGTGCGGCACCGGTGTAGCATCGCGAATGTGTTTCACGTCGATGCCCGCCGTGGCCAGAGCGCGAATTGCCGATTCGCGACCCGAGCCTGGCCCACTCACGCGCACTTCCACGGAACGCACGCCGTGATCGCGAGCCTGACTGGCGGCATTGACCGCAGCCTGCTGCGCCGCGAACGGAGTTCCCTTTCGAGAACCACGGAAGCCCAACGAACCCGAACTCTTCCACGTGAGAACGTTGCCCGCGGGATCGCAGATCGTCACGATGGTGTTGTTGAATGAGGCCTGAATGTGTGCAATCGCAAAAGGCACATTCTTGCGCTCTTTCTTTTTGAAGGCTTTCTTTTTGCCTTTTTTCTCGGGCGTTGCTCCCGCTGCTGCCGCTGGTTTCGCCATAAATTATGCCTTCGCCGTTTTCTTCTTGTTCGTCACTGTACCCTTGCGCGGACCTTTGCGCGTGCGGGCGTTGGTGTGTGTCCGTTGGCCACGCACCGGAAGATTCCGGCGGTGACGGTATCCGCGGTAGGAGCCGATTTCAATCAGCCGCTTGATATTCATCGAGATTTCCTTGCGGAGATCGCCCTCGACGCCGCCTTCACCTTCAATCACCTGGCGGATGCGGTTGACTTCGTCTTCGTTCAAATCCTGGATCTTCTTGGAACCTTCGACACTCGCGGCTTCCAGAATGCGCCGCGCCCGCGAGACGCCGATCCCGTAGATCTGGGTCAGCGCAATATGCGTGTGCTTGTGGCGCGGAAGATCAATGCCTGCAATACGTGCCATATTCAACCACTCCTTTTCCACTACTTCGAGGGCGCCCTCGGGCAGCCCCGCCGGACGCTAGCCCTGGCGTTGTTTGTGCTTCGAATTCTCGCAAATCACTCGTACCACACCGTGGCGCGTGATGACCTTGCACTTGTCACACATCTTCTTAACCGATGCCCGTACTTTCATAATTCCGTTTCCTGTTCTTCGTTTGTTACAGAAGCAAATGTTCCCGAATCAAAATCTAGCTACTTGTAGCGGTACACGATGCGTCCACGCGTCAGGTCGTAGGGCGAAAGCTCCACCGCTACTTTGTCGCCCGGCAGGATACGAATGAAGTTCTTGCGCATCTTTCCGGAAACGTGAGCCAGAACCTGGTGTTTGCTTTCCAGCTCCACCTTGAACATGGCATTGGGCAACGGTTCCAGAACGGTTGCCATGACCTCAATCGCGTCTTCTTTACTCATGTACCCCTTTTAAAATCCAGCATGAGCCACGCGCTCATGCCGCAAAACCTTTGCAGCTTCGTGCTCAAAACTGCTGCGTACAATCACTGGGTCAAAATAATAGGCCCATCTTTGGTGACCGCCACGCAATGTTCAAAATGCGCGCTGTACCCGCCGTCTTCCGTAACCGCGGTCCACTTGTCGGCTAGGACACGCGTCCCCGGGCCACCCGTGTTCACCATCGGCTCAATCGCCAGCACCATGCCTTCCCGCAGCTTGGCGCCTTGACCTTTCGATCCAAAATTTGGCACCTGCGGTTCTTCGTGCAACCGCGTTCCAATACCGTGCCCAACAAACTCGCGTACGACGCTGAATCCCGCGGCCTCAACGTATTCCTGTACCGCCGCGCCTACATCCCCAACGTTGTTGCCGACTCGCGCCTGCTCAATTCCACGATACAACGACGCTTCCGTTACCTCGAGCAACTTGCGCAAATCCGGGGCAATCTCCGTGCCCACCGCGACCGTAATGGCCGCGTCACCGTAGTACCCGTCCAAAATCACGCCGCAATCGATCGAAACAATATCGCCCACCGCCAGCTTGCGCTTCTCGGAAGGAATCCCGTGCACAATCTCCTGATTGATCGACGTACACAGAACACAGGGAT
>JAYTQD010000035.1:0-5450 GCA_043746935.1 Acidobacteriaceae bacterium
TTTGTTGAACTACGGCTACGAACTGCCCTTTGGGCGGGGTCGGCAATTCCTCAATTCCTCTGACACCGTGGGTGGAAGAATACGTAACATTCTGGTGGGGGGATGGAATGTGGCAGGTGTGACCACTTGGCGCCCGAAGGGAACGCCGGTGTTGCTGCCGACGGTGGGAGGTGGACTTACTGCACCGGGTGCGGCGCTCCGATATTCCCTGGCACCGGGCGTAGAGGTTCAGCGCTCCAAAGACTACGAGAAAAACCTGATCGTAGGTGGCGTTTTCTTAAATACAGCGGCGCCAGGCGTCTTCAATAAAGCCGCGTTCGTTCCTACTCCGAACTTTGGGTTGAGCAATGCTCCATTCGTGTTCCCGAACATCAGAAATCCTGGAAGCTTCTATACCGATGCCACGTTGCTAAAGAAGATTCACTTCTCGAGCGTCGAATCTCGATATGCTGAATTGCGCCTGGAAGCGCAAAATATCTTCAACCATGCCAACTTCAATAGTCTCGACAATAACCCGCAGTCTCCGACATTTGGCGGAGTGCAAGGTAAATCGGGGCAGCGAGTGATGCAGGTGGGCGCGCGGATCTTCTTCTAAACCTTTGCAGCAAAGGGCGGCGCGCAGGAATGTGCGCTGCCTCTTGTGCTCCACAATCTCGTGCTCCACAATCTCGTACTCACAATCTTGTGCTCTCAATCTTGTGCTCACAATCATGACAAGCACTCGCCGATGCTGGGTCGTAGTTTTGGGATTGCTGTTCTCTGCGCTGGCCGCTGCTCAAACTACGGCCACTTTGGAGACGGCGCAGACTCGCTTACGATTTGAGGCTGGTTCCACTTCTCCCAGGCTTTCTAGTCTCGCGAACGGTGCCACGGTCTGGGACAATCGGGCGGCGGAGAGTCTGGTTCCGACGGCGGACTCCAACGGGCAATCAGTTCCGCTCGAGTGGAAGTTCAACGGTAGCGAGAGCCACTCGGATCAAAAGCTCGTCAGCTTCGTCTACGACGCCGCGTCGCCACGCCTTCGCCTGACGTGGGAGTGGGAGGTTCGATCCGGCCATGGGCCGATCGAGCATCAGGTTCGCATCGAGAACCGCGACTCGCGCGAAATTTGGCTGCCACTGCAAAACAGTTTTGTTTTCGATTGGCGGATATCGGATCGGGACCAGCTTCAGCAGTTTTATGTGGAGAAGGGCGCCGATACTCCTTCTGCTGCTGGAACCCACCTTACCCCTGTTGTGGATGGTTACACTTGGGAGGGGACGTCGAGTACCTACGGCCATCCGCGCCCAGAAGAAGCGCGCGAGATCATCCCTTATTTTCTTGTCGAGCGTATGGACGGATCACAGCCTGGCTGGTACGTCGGCATTGAGTTTAGCGGTCGTACCCATCTGACGCTGGCCCGCAAAGGAGATTCTCTGCGTGGCGAAGTTGGCCTGAATCCAAGTCCTGGACCGTATCGCACGCGGTTGAAGCCGGGTGAAGTTTTTGAAACGCCGCGCGTCTTTCTGGGCGCAACTAGCGGCGGACCGGACGCTACCGCGAATGTCTTGCGCCGCTGGGTGCGGGATGTACTTGGGAACCAGGACGCCTGGAAAGATCCGCACTACCCGCTTGCAGTCAACAACAGTTGGGGCGGCGGCATGGTCGTAGATGAAGAGATTGCGCGCCGCATGATTCGCGATTCCGCCGAGCTGGGCTTGGAGATGTTCCACATTGATGCCGGGTGGTTTCGTGGCGTGGGCGATTGGTATCCGAACCCCAAGAAGTTTCCCCATGGGTTGGGGCCGATCGCCGACGAGGCCCATGCGAAGGGTCTCAAGTTCGGCCTTTGGGTGGATTGGACGCAGGCGGCGCTCGATACCGACAAGGGAGCGCTGAATATCCGTGACCCTGAGGTTCGGGGATGGTTGACCACGGATTTGCCAGCGGACTGGAAGCCGCAAGAATTCAAAGGTCAAACTATTGACATTGGAGAACCCAAAGCCAAGGCTTGGGCGATGCGAGAGACCGACCGCATCGTAACCGACTACAAACTCGACATGCTCGAGCACGACGGCTATCTCGTCGCACAGGGCTGCGAGGCCTCCAACCATCCTCACGCCCCGCCGGACACTTTGAATCTGTGTACTTATCGCGACGCAGGATCGGTCTTCGTACGGAGTTCGAATTCCACCGACGTCAGCTACCACGCAGTTCGCGCTTACTATGACATCCATGCGAACCTGCGCAAGAAGCATCCGGGGTTACTGCTGGAAGTATGCAATGACGGCGGACGGATGGTGGATTTCGGCAGTGCTACCTACGGTGATTATTTCTCCATCACCGACACCTACGACCCGTTATCGAATCGACGCGCTTTCTACGACACCAGCTTTGTTCTGCCGACGGCGATGCTGGAGACGTATGTGGAACGCTGGCCGACGCCGAAAATCGAAAACTTCCGATACATGTTACGCAGCGGCATGATGGGCTGGCTTACGATCATGCTGGATACGACTGCATGGGACGCGCAGCAACATACCGCAGCGAAAGAAGAGATTGAATTGTATAAGTCGCAGTTACGTCCTTTGATTCGTGACGCAAATCTGTATCATGTTTCGGAGCGACCGGATGGCGTGCGCTGGGACGGGATGGAATATTTCGATGCACAAACGAGGCGAGGTGTGGTGTACGCGTTTCGGGGCTCAACCGCAATCGAAGCGGAACACAGGTTTGTGTTACACGGTCTGCGCTCGGCATCGCGCTACCAGTTGCGATTCCACGACCATTCCGATCTGGATAGAATCATGGGCGGCGATGAACTTATGAAGTCGGGCTTGTTAGTCCGGCGGACAATGGCGAACAGTTCTGAGATTGTCTTTCTGGAAGAGTTGGCCGCCAGTGCGCGAGTCTCCCCTGCGGGCACTCCCGGGGGGGCCGCATGAGCAGCAATGGTGCTGGCGAGAGGCCGCTGAAAGATAGGGTTGCGCTCGTCAGCGGAGCGGCACATGGGATCGGCAAAGCCATAGCCGGACGCTTTCAGCAAGGCGGCGCGCGCGTGATCATCCTAGATCGCGATATCCCTGCGGGGCGCAGTGCAGCGGCGGAATTGACCGCCGCGTGCTCCCCCTTACCGGTTGAGTTTGTAGGCGCGGACCTGATGCATGTTGAGCAAATCCAAAAGGCGGTTGATCAGATTGAGGACCGGTTCGGACGGGTCGATGTTCTGGTCAACAATGCTGGCGTAGAGATGGGGAAGCCGTTCGAAGCCACGACAGTCGAAGACTGGGATTGCATTCTGGGGATTAACTTACGCGGAGCATTCCTGCTGACACAGAGTGTGCTGCGTCTGTTCCCGGTACGCGGCGGCGCCATCGTGAACGTGAGCTCAATCCACGCGACGCATGCGTTTCCGGATTCGCTTTCGTACGCATGTTCGAAAGCTGGGTTGGTCGCATTTTCAAGAAATTTGGCGCTGGAATTGGCGCCGCGCCACATCCGTGTGAATTCCATCTGCCCGGGATATATCGACACGCGTCTCTGGGAAGAATATTTGCACAAATCGGAAGATCCGGCGGCTGTCGAAGCTCAGACAACCGCGCTCCATCCGCTTGGGCGCCGGGGCCTGCCAGCCGATGTGGGCGACGCGGCATTATTTCTGGCCACAGATGCCGCTTCGTTTGTAACCGGGATTGACCTGGTAGTGGACGGTGGTCTAACGATTCGCGCTCATTCTTAAGCTGCTTATTCGAAGAAAAAGCATAATATTGCTACAAAGTATCGTTTTTCAGCTGTTTCTAGATCTGTATTTGCACTAAAATAGCTGCTTTATGGGGGCAGTGTGAAAAAACCTCAAACCACGCTCAGTGGCGAGCTGCGGCACGAATTTCAGAAAGACCTCGAACTTTTCAAACATTTTCTACTGTTGCTCAACGATGCGGGCCCCATTCGCAACGTCGAACTGATGTGGAACGAAGAGCTGGATCCTGCGAAGCCCAAATACAAGAATCGGATTGGTACGGGGGATGCGCTGGTGCAGTTACAACCGGCGGATACGACCACGAACCGGAATTCTCCCAGCACACAGTTTTGCGATTTAGTACACGGCTTTGGCAGTCATGAAGAGGAAACTTGTGCCAAGTCCGACGTACCGGCACAAAAACGCTGCCGTGCCACGGGCTGCAGTCAGGTGTATGCCTGCCACGTTGGACTTACCGATATTGCAGTGCCGGTAATTTGCGACGAGCAGTATCTTGGAACGCTGTTTTCAGGCCAAGTGTTGACCCAGGCCCCGACACCGGCGGGATTTCGGGTCGTGAGTGAAGCCTTGGCAGGCCAGCGCCATATCAATCAACGCGCGTTGGAGGACGCATACTTCCGGGTTCCAGTGGTAAGCCAGGGACAAGTTGTGGAGATGGTGCGGGTATTGGAATTGTTTGCCCGCTATATTTCGAACTCGTGGAAGAGACTGCAGATCATCGCTGAAACGCAGCGCAATTCGGATCGGGAGATTTCGATGAACCGGAAAGAACTGGCGGCGGTGCTGCTCTCGGGCGAACTCGGGGACCGCGCTGAGCTCCACGATCTGGTAGAGCGTGCCGGCCTGAACCGCATTCCCGACAGGGTATTGGTGCTGCAGGTCGAGATGAATCCCGACGCCGAGGATGGGCATGCCAGCATCGCTCAACATCTGACGCTGAACCGCCTTTCCCACGCCGTGGAAGAAGTTTGCCAACAATGGTCCAACACTCTGGCGATGGTGCTGCGACCGGGAGAGTTGTGCATATTTACATCCCTGGAGGTCCGCAACCGCAGTCACGAACGAATTACGCTGCATGAGATGGCGGAGTCAATACTGGCGGCGGTGGGAGCACAATGTTCTGCAATCGCCCGCGTTGGGGTCAGCGAAGGCCGGCGCCCGCCAGCCGAACTCGTGCGCGCGTATCAAGAAGCATCGTCGGCTCTGGGATATGGGGGAGATGCAGTTTCGTTTTTCCGGGAACCCGTACAACACACGAATCAACCGGTAGAGGCTCTGGGGCGGTTACATCGCGCGATCCTCAAGGGCGAGGGCGTGACCGCGGCAATGCGTGAGTTTCTGGCGCAAGCTTTGCCCGTCGACCGTTCTGGGGCGCGATCTCAGCAGTTGCGCGCAGTGCTTACCTGGGCGATTGAGCACTTGGTCTTGGAAACGCTGAGCGCTGGAGGCGACGCAGGTAGAGTGGCGGCGGCCCGGGAGCAAGCGATCTCGGGGGTGTTGCATGCTCCAACCCCATTCAGCGCGGGCGAAGTGTTTGGCCGATTTGTGGATACTCTGGCCAACCACATCTCGGCGAGCTTTAGCCAGCGTGAGCAGAAGATTGTGCGGGCTGTAGCGGAGATTATCGAGGAACGTGGGGCTGCGACCGTTACCATCCCAGAACTTGCGTCCGGCGTCCACCTCTCCGCGGGGCACCTCAGCCGGGTCTTCC
>JAYTQD010000036.1:0-5449 GCA_043746935.1 Acidobacteriaceae bacterium
TACAGCCCGGCTTCAATCCGTGATCGAGGATCCAGCAAATCCCGCAGCGCGTCCCCGATAAAATTAAACGACAGCACCGCCAGCATCACCGAGGCGGCAGGGAAAAACACAAGATGCGGCGTGTCCAACAAATGCGCGCGCGCGTCGTTCAGCATCGAACCCCAACTGGCTGTTGGCGGCGCAACACCCAGGCCAAGGAAGCTCATGGTCGCTTCCGCCAGAATCGCTCCGGCGATGCCGATGGCGCTCTGCACAATGATGGGTTGAATAATGTTCGGGAGAATGTGCCGCAGAATAATGCGCAGGTCGCTCGCCCCCAGTGCCCGCGCCGCCTCGACGAATTCCCTTTCGCGCACGGCCAGCACTTGAGCTCGTACTAAGCGCGCATATCCAATCCATCCGCCCAGAGAGAGCGCAAGAATTAAATTAAAAAGCCCCGGCCCGCGAAAAGCCACAAACGCAATCGCCAGTAAAATTCCAGGAAAAGAAAGAAATGCGTTCATCACTATGATGTTGATAACGCGGTCGAACAACCCTCCGTAGTAGCCGGAGACGGAACCGACAATCAGTCCCAGCAGCAGCGACAACGATACGACGCTGCCTCCCACCATCATGGAAATTCGCGCGCCATAAATAATGCGGGAAAGAATATCGCGACCCAGCTCATCCGTCCCAAACCAGTGCGCCGCGGAAGGAATGGCCAGCCGGTTCGGCAGATCAATGTGGGCCGGGTTCTGCGGGGCAAGCCAAGGTGCAAACAAAGCGCAGCAAACGAAGACCACTACCAGCGCCGCTCCCACGGCTGCCAAGGGATTGTGCTGTGCCAGACGAGGGAGCGAGATGGTTGCCGATGCCAACGAAGACTCTAGGCCGAAAGAATTCCTGCAAACGATTTCCTGTGGTACCAGAACTCCACCGCCCACAATACGACGACGACCATCGCCAAGCCCAACCCTTTCGGCTCCATCAACGCATGGAAAAGGAAGATATTCACGATCACCGGCCCCAGCAACGTCAACCCAAGCGGAACAAATTTGTTCACCAGCAGCAGCGCTCCCGCAATCAACTGAATACCAGACACCACCGGCATGTAGTGCGATGACATCAACAGCATCACAAACGTCTTTGCCGGGCCATCAGGCATCGGCGGCATGGGAAGGAAATTGAAAAGACCGTTCGCGCCAAACACCACAAAAATGATCCCCAGCAAGATTCGTGCCACCAGTGCTGCAATCTTCATCTCGTATCCTCCCAGCAGTCTTTACCAATAAGCCGCAAATTATATCCCTATTGGCGAATTCGTGGGTTCACCGCCGAATACAGCAGGTCGGTCAGCAAATTTACCGCCACATAAGTAGCGCTAATGGCCAGAATGCAGCCCTGCACCAGATAGTAATCCCGGTTCGAAATCGCCTGAATCGTGAGCCGCCCAATCCCGGGCCAGGAAAAAATTGTCTCAGTAACAATCGCCCCTGCCAAGAGCGCGCCAAATTGCAGACCGAGAACGGTAATCACGGGAATCAAAGCGTTGCGCAGAGCATGTCGATAGACGACGACGCTTTCCGACAATCCCTTGGCACGGGCCGTACGCACGTAGTCCTGGCTCAGCTCCTCCAACATCGAGGTCCGCACCATCCGCGTAAGAATGGCGGCGAGCGCTCCGCCCATAGTGACAGCAGGCAGTACGAGATGGGTCAAAGTTCCAGAACCAGAAACTGGCAGCCACCCCAGCCAGATGGCAAACACAAGAATCAGAATAGGCCCCAGGGCAAAGTTCGGAAACGACAATCCAAACAAGCTCACCACGCTCAACAAGCGGTCGTCCCAGCGATTGCGGCGCTGAGCAGAGCGCACGCCGGCGGGCAGCGCCAGCAGAATCGCCACGAAGAGCGCCGCCAGCGTCAACTGCATCGTGTACGGATAACGCTGCACCACCAGCGATCCCACGCTCTGCCCGTATCGAATGGAACGCCCCAGATCGCCATGCAGCACACCCTTCCAGTAGTGCCAGTATTGCTGTCCGAGCGGAACGTCCAGCCCATAAGCATGGCGGGCCGCGACAAGATCCGCTCCCGCCGCCCCTTCGCCCAGCATTTGCTGGATGGGATCCCCGGGAACAATGTGGATCAAAAGAAACACCGCGGACACCACAAGCCACACCACCGGGATCATGTACAGCAAGCGTTGGGTAAGATAGCGGAGCATTCTCAGGCTGTCAGAGCGGGCGCTTCCGGAGCCGCCTCGACTTTTTCAATTTTTACTTTGGCAATGCGATAGGCTTCCATCTGCTCCACCGTAAACCGGCGGCTTTCAAACTCGAAGCTGTCCCCGGACTGCGGGATGCGTTGCAGGTGAGCCATCACAAATCCGGCCAGCGTTTCGAAACCCTCATCGCGCGGCAACGCCACATCGTAGTCCGATTCCAGATCGCGCACGCTTGTCGCGCCATCGAGCACTAGCGATCCGCTGGCATTGAGCTCGGGATCATCGTCGGACAAACTGTCGAACTCGTCTTTAATTTCTCCCACCACTTGCGCCACTATATCTTCCACCGTGATCACGCCAGCCGTCGAACCAAACTCATCCACCACCACCGCCAGATGCCGCTTGCGCTCTTCGAACTCCACCAGCAGCTCCGCCAGAACTTTGGTTTCCGGAACCACCAGAACACTACGCATGATGCGGCTCACGGTCATCTGCCCCAGGCGCGCGGCGGAGGAATGCCCCGGCGGCAGGCTCACCTTCAGCCGCATCCAGCGCATCAGGTCGCGCGCGTAAAGAACTCCGACAATTTGCTCCGGGCCGCGCTGCGGATCATAGACCGGAATCCGCGAGTGGTGCTCTTCGCTCACCCTCTTCAAGGCCTCTTCCAGCAACAAACTCGCGGGCAACGAAAAAATATCGGGCCGCGGCACCATCACTTCGCGCGCGGTCAGGCTATCGAGTTCCAGCACGCGGTGGATCATATCTTCCTGAAACTCGGGAATCTGCCCGAAGCGCCGGCTCGCCGTAACAATCAGCTTGAGTTCGTCAGGCGAGTGTACCGCGCCCTCGCGTAGTCCTCGCGAGCCGAACATCCGCAGCACCACTCCCGCCGACCTCCGCGTGAAGAACAAAAACGGGTGCGCCAGCGTCAAAAATACTTCCATGGGTGCCGCCACTGCCAGAGCCACGCGCTCAGCCTGTTGCAGAGCTACTGTCTTCGGAACCAGCTCGCCCAGTAGCACGTGAAAATAAGTAATGAGCGCAAATGCCAGCCCGATGGCCAGAGCGTGGACGCTGAGCCTGGAGTGCGGCACATGCCCAAGGCCAGCTTCGATTAAGTGCGCCAGGATTGGTTCGCCCACCCAGCCCAGTGTCAGACTGGTCAGCGTGATTCCGAACTGCACGCCGTTCACAACATCATCGAGGCTCTGGTGTAGGCGCAGAACGGTACGCGCGCCGATACGGCGGGCCTCGATCAACTGGAGGATGCGGGTTTCTCGAATGCTGACCAGCGAAAATTCAGCCGCCGCGAAAAAAGCATTCGCCGCGACCAGCAGAAAGATCAGGAACACCCGCAGCAGCACAAACGTAAGCATGGGCAGGGGCAATTTTAGCACTGCCCAGCCAAAACCACGCTTTCAGTATGCCTCCATTTGTCCCAACCGGGCCTTTGCTTTCCTTTCCACAACTGAACGGTCTAAGCTGGTGGAAACCGCTTCATCCCAGAGTCTTTGCAAGATTTGGGAACTATATCCGGGCCGTCCACGTAACACAATCAGGAAGTCCGCAAAACCTACAGCAGGAGGCAATCTTAAATGGCAAACGGAAATGGAAAAAAGAAGAGCCGTAAGTGGCTCATTATCGGAATCATCATCGTCGTGGTCGTGCTCGGCACCGTCCTTACTCTCTATGCCACCAGCGGCAGCACCAAGATTGACCCCTCCAAGCTCGCCAAAGTCGAGCGTTTAGACCTCGCCAAAAGCGTAGTGGCCACCGGCAAGGTGCAGCCCATCACAAAAGTCGAGCTCAAGTCCAAAGCCAGCGGCATTGTGAAGAAGCTCCGCGTGGACGCTGGCGACAAGGTGAAAGTCGGTCAAGTCCTAGCCGAACTCGATCGCGAGGAAATCCAGGCGCGAGTCTTGCAGGCGCAGGCGCAGCTCCAGGCCGGGGAGGCCAACATGAAAGCGGCTGCGGCAGATTTACAACGCGCTAAAGTCGATGCCGAAGCGCCAGACGTTCCGCTCCTCAAGCGCGCCTATGATCGCGCCCAAAACATGGCTAAGGAAGGCGTCGTTTCCGTTTCCGCGCTGGATGACGCGCAGAAAAACTACGAATTGGCATTGAACAAGCAGAATGTCTCCAAAGCACAACTCATCGTAGGCAATGCCAAAGTCGGACAAGCGCAAGCGCAAGTCGAGCAGGACCGCGCCAATCTCAAACAACTCGTCGAGCAACTGAACTACACAACTGTGGTTTCGCCGATTGATGGCATTGTGCTGTCGCGCGACGTAGAAGTCGGAGACGCCGTCAGCTCGATCCTCGTACTCGGTTCTTCCGCAACCCTAGTCATGACGCTGGGCGATACCAGCGAAGTCTACGTCAAGGGCAAAGTGGACGAGAGCGACATTGGCAAGGTCTACCTCGGGCAGCCCGCCCGCATTAAAGTCGAGTCGTTCAAAGACAAAATCTTTACCGGCAAGGTCACCAAAATTTCGCCGATGGGAGTCGAGAAGGACAACGTCACCACGTTTGAAGTTCGCGCCTCCATCAACAACCCGGGCGGTGAGCTGAAAGCGAACATGACCGCCAACGCCGAAATCATCCTGGAAGAACACAAGGGTGTCTTACAGATTCCCGAAGGCGCTCTGATTTACGACAAAGACAAGAAAGCTTCCGTCGAAGTGCCCGATCCTAAAAGCAAAGACGGCAAGCGTAAAGTCTCCGTCAAGATCGGCATTTCCAACGGCGCCAAAACGGAACTGGTAGACAACGCGCTGAAAGAAAACGATCAAGTCGTCTTACAGTAACTACGCGCGAGGACTGGTGAAGGACCGGTGAAGAACCGGCTGCCCCGTCCTTGTCGCGGCAGCGACAGGGCGGGGATTGAGCAAAGGTTCCTTTGAGATCGCGCCCACTCCAGTCAAGCTTTTGAGCGGCGCAGCGCTTCAGTGCTGCGATACAGATGCATTTGGAACAGCGACTTGAGTCGCCAAGGCTAGGGTTAGCGCCTGAGGGAACGGCACCGGGCTGGCTATGAACTTACGCGAGACATTACGCCAGACAATCTCCACCTTCCGCGCCAACAAAATGCGCAGCTTCCTCACCATGTTTGGGATCGTGTGGGGAATTGCGTCCGTCATCATCCTGGTCGGGCTCGGCAAGGGCTTCAGCGCGGACCAGCATGAGCGCATGAAGACTCTGGGCCAAGACCTCGTCATTGTTTGGGGCGGACGAACCAGCACGC
>JAYTQD010000037.1:0-2034 GCA_043746935.1 Acidobacteriaceae bacterium
CCAGTGTGTGTCCTCGCATGGCAACGACGCCTAACCCTTCCATCGAGGGGACCCACAAAAGGCTGCGCCTTTTGCGGCCCCCTCATGTCAAACGTTAGGCCTCAGAAATGCGCCACTATTTCGAGTTCATTCAAGAGTGGGTTGGCGCAGGCTTTACCTTTCCACTTCTTTATGTGTTCGCCATATTCGGACCGTTCGCATTGCTCTTCCTCGGCAGCTCGAAGAAGCAAGTTTTTAAGAACATCTTTATCTTCCTCGCGGCGTGTACCTTCTTCGCCTACTTCTTCCTTTGCTTAGGAACAGGCATATACCTCGGCAAGTTACATGGCTTCGGCGGCTGGGGCATACCACTTGGTTTTTTCCTATTCGCCGGCACAGTCTTCACCTATGTCTATATTGAGCCACTAGTCCAAAGGGTTCTCTCACATGTACGCTCATAAAGCACTGGTTGCTACATGCGCTATAGCTTCCACCAGCCTGGAGGCGAAGCTGAGGCCTAACCCTTCCATCGAGGGGATGCCCAAAATGCTGCGCCTTTTGTGCACCCCTCATGTCAAACGTTAGGCGTCTCGAAATGCGAGAGCTTCCCTGCCCGTGCTGTGGCTTTCTCACGCTAGAAGGAGACTACGGCTCCTACATCATCTGCCCAGTCTGCAACTGGGAAGACGACCCGGTTCAGCTTGCGAATCCATGCTCCGCCGGAGGAGCGAACGGCTTGTCGCTCTCGGAGGCTCAAAGTACAGCATTGCTCAAGTATCCTGTTGGTATTGAGGTCGCTGCTGGCTTCCGCAGAGCGCGCGCATGGCGTCCTCTAAGTTCTGCAGAGCTTGAAGACGCAGAGGTTAAACGCGCAATCGCGCATTGGAACGAAAAGGCAATTCTTCAAGAGTCCGAGGCGTACTGGTCGCAGCCGTGATTGCGAGCTTCTTCGAGCCAGACGCCTAACCCTTCCATCGAGGGGATGCCCAAAAGGCTGCGCCTTTCGGTCCCCCCTCATGTCAAACGTTAGATGGCATGTGCTACTCGCCGCAGAAACACGCTATGGCTTCTTCGTCTGGGTCGAACATTTCATTTTGACTTTGGCTGTAGGCGAGCATTTGCGCATAACTCGGGCCGTCCTTTGTGAAGCGGGCTCCGTTCGCCATCTTGCGCGACTGAATCAACGCCTCTTTCGCAATCCACCAGATCGCAGCCGTAGGCTTCTCGCGTATCAGACTCAAACGCTGCGCCGGCGGCTTGAGAAAGCACAGGTCGCAGTTCCCATGCATCGTTTTTCCGGCGTTGTCAGGCAAGTCAAGATTGAATGGCTGCGCGTTCCAGAACCGATGAACGTCCAATCGGCTGATACCAGCCTCGGCGAGCGGCACGGTACGATCAACGCCTTTCGCACCGCCGCTCGGGTCAGCGTAAATCTTCGCCACGCGAGCGGGCTCGTCTGCGCGGAATCCAATCAGGTTGTCATGCTCGGCATAGCCAAGGTCGCGCATCAACTTGATCGCCGGAATGATTTTGAGTTCGATAGTACAGAAGCGAGCGACAGGGTTCGGCAGATATTGGCGATCCAAGATCAACGCGTCGAATGGTTGCCCATCACGGCTCGCGGTCTCGAAACCAGTTCGTGCATAGTCCCCACCGCGCAGATACTCGACCCACAAAATCGGAACATCCCACCGTTTAGAACAGTCGCGGACGAATAGAAGTGACTCCTCAGCCTCTTTGCCCGTGTTGGCAAAAATCACATGCGCGCCTTCTGGCAGCGCTCCGCCGTGCGATTGCAAAACGCGCCAAAGCATGTAGGCGCTGGTCCTGCCGCCGCTGAAGCTAATGCAGGTCGGGCCGGTAATCTTGAATGGATCGTGCATCTGTTCTCTTGTTTCTCAACCAGCCCTCTAACCCTACGGTCGAGGGGACAGCCTACGGCTGCCCCTCACCTTGTACGTTGTACGTCTTTCCTACTGCGGATATTTGTCCTTGGCTCGCCGCACCAGTGCTTCGAGCCACTCTGTTCCGTTGCGCCGCACCTTCTCGGCCACA
>JAYTQD010000038.1:0-5440 GCA_043746935.1 Acidobacteriaceae bacterium
GTGGAGCAGCATTTTGATGGCGACGAGTTTCCGTTTGGGGGGACGGAGGTGCGCGTGCTGGCTCCGGCGCGGGATTGGCGCAGTTTTCGCCCTGGGAACAATGATTCACTGGTCTTAAAGATCAGCTATGGCGCAACTGCCGCGCTGATGGAAGGAGACGCCGAGGCCGTCAGCGAGGCTCGCATGGTGGACCAGAACCCGGCAGCTGCGTTGCTCAAGGTCGGGCACCATGGCAGCAAAACCTCCGCCACGCCGCAGTTCTTGGCGGCAGTGCATCCGCAGTATGCGGTGATCTCGGTGGGAGCAAGGAATCCGTTTGGGCTGCCGAAGATGGAGGTGCTGGAGCGGCTCGAAGGCGCGAACGTGGCAACTTATCGAACGGATATGGACGGGGCGGCAAGCTTTTTTCTGGATGGGCGGGTGGTGGTGGTGGTGGAAGGGCCCTGAACACCGCAACGGAACACCGAGAGGGAAATCCCCAGCCCTGTTCGTAAATAACGCGAGCATGCGGATGCGCGATCCCTAATCTCACACAAATCGTGTTCTCGACAAAGCTGACAGGAGCGGACTGAAGATGTAGCTACTGCGGCCAGTCCTGTGTAAGTTAGTTACAGGCGCGTTTTGGCGATCTCCGGGAGTTGCGCGGCCTTGGGTTTGGGGACCAGATGATACTTGGTCAGTCCGTCGCGCAGGAACTCGAAGGCTTCCTCGGGGGAATCGACGACTTGGAAAAGGCTGAGGTCTTGCGCACTGATGGTGCCGCTGTCCACCATGGCTTGCAGGTTGAGGACGCGGCTCCAATAGTCTTTGCCATAGATGACGACAACCATTTTTTTGGCGAGTTTCTCGGTTTGCGCCAGCGTGAGAATTTCAAAGAGTTCGTCGAGCGTGCCGAAGCCTCCCGGAAAAACTACCAATGCCTTGGCTAGATACGCGAACCAAAACTTCCGCATGAAGAAATAATGAAATTCAAAATTCAGCGCGGGCGTGATGTAAGGATTGGGGAACTGTTCCATGGGCAGGCGGATGTTGAGGCCAATGGTTTTGCCGTTGGCATCGCGGGCACCCCGGTTGGCGGCTTCCATGATGCCGGGGCCGCCACCGGTCGTGACGACGAAGCGGTGACGACGAGCTGGAATTTTCGCCGACCACTCGGTGAGCATCCGGGCCAGCTCCCGGGCATCCGCATAATAGCGCGACATGTCGACGGCGGCTTGGGCCTGCTTGGCGAAGTCGTCTTGGGCATGCTCGGTCCCGCACAGTCCGGCGTGAATCGAGTGCAGTTTCGCGTTGGCGTTCTCCGGGCTTTGCAGGCGGGCGGAGCCAAAAAAGACGACCGTATCCTGAATCTGTTCGCGGCGGAAGCGGGTGAGCGGTTCCTGATACTCGGACAGGATGCGAAGAATGCGGCCGTCGGGGCCGTTGACGAAAGCGTCGTTCAGATAAGCGAGCGGCGCGGGATGAAGAACTGGATCGCTCATAGACTTTCTTTCCTGAATCGGGGGTTACACGTCTTCGTGGTAGTGCGCGGTTTCGGAGATGGCGATCCAGAGGTCGAGCACGCCGAAACCTGAGCAGATGCCACGAAAGAACGGATTGGCAAAAAGGGACTTGATCCAGGGGTAGCCGGCAAACAGGGGATTGTCGACCCACTGCGGACGCCAGGGAAGAACGACGAGAAACACGCCCAGGAGCGTACAAAGCAAGACAAAAGTGACCAGGAACATGCGACGAGCCCAGATCTCAGCCTGGGAGGCGTGCTTGGGGGAAGTCGTGGGCAGGGAGGCAGCGGCGCTCCTAGTATCCTCGGACAAAAGGCTGCCTGGGGAAGAGTACGAACTGGGATTGGGAGACTCGGGGTTCGTGGTCACGCCGGACTCCTCCCGCCGATTCGTTGATCCGTACTCCGTTGATCCGTACTCCGGCGATCCGTACTCCGGCGATCCGTCGAAAGGCGGACTGCGGCGGACCACTCCGGTCTTACCGAAAAAGCCATTTAGGGATTCTACGACTTCAGAGCGTGAATCCGCTCGCCAACATCGCGGTAATCAATGTTGGCACCGTAGACCTCCATAAAGTGGGCCAGGGCAGCGCGCTTGTTTTGGCCGGCTTCATAGGCGCTGGCGAGCTCATAGTGGAGGGCTGTGCGGGCTTCCTCATCAATGCCCTGAATCTTCAGGGCCTTCTCATACCAGCGAATCGAGGCTTCCGGGACGCCCTTGTCGAGGAAGCACTGGGCCAGCCAGGTGTAGGCCTGCATGGTGTATTTGAAAGGCTCGCCGCGGTCGATGGCTTGGCAGACTTTCTGGAGTTCGCCGATGGCTTCGTCAATGAGACCCATTTCGCGGAAGGCCACGCCGAGGTTGTAGTGGTCTTCAGGGTCTTCGTGTGCGGGCGCGGATTCATCTTCGAGGCCGGCGCGGAGCTCATCGAACATGTCGTTGAGGTCGGCGCCTGCTGCGGCAACAGCAGCCGAGATGGGGGCGGCGGGCACAGGTACCGGTACCGGCGCGACGACAGGCGGTGCCAGGACAGGCGGCCTTGACTCGAGAGCGGGTTGGGCTGCAGCCGCGCCGTGTCCGGCATTGTGTGCGGCCGGCACGCTGGAAGCATAGGCGGCGTGGGTCTGCGGCGCTGACGTCGGTGCGATCACGTGGGCTGGCGAAATCGATGGCGCCGCAGGCGCCATGAAATCGTCGGGCAAGGATGCCTCGAGATCGGCAACGAAGTCGTCCAGGGTCGCGGGAGCGCGGTGTGGCGTAGCACTGGCGTGGACCGGCTGCGGCTCAGGTTCTGGTGCGATTTCTGGTTCGGCTTCTGGCTCGGAAGCTTCCAGCTCGATGGTTTCGCTTTCCGTGAGGGTGGATTCTTCGGAAACCATCTCTTGCACATGGGTTGCCGGAGGCTGTTCCGCAGCGGGTTGGCCTGTCTTCTGCGCGACCTCGGTGCGGAGGGCATCCAGCATGGCGCGGTTGTCCGTCAAACCCTCGAGTTTGGAAAGGCCCGCGTGGGCTTGCTGGACCATGCCGTACTCCAGATAAAAATGAATTTCAGCAACAGTAGCGGCGATAGAGTCTTCGGAGGCTGCTGGATCGACGGGCTTGGCGGCGGCTTCGGTAGTAACCTCAGCAGCCGAATCCTCCCATTCCTCAGATAGATCGATCTCTTCTTCGCTTTCCGTGCCCGCGGCGGTGATGGCAGGTTGCGCGGCAAGCGGCGCGGGGGCAGACGTTTCCGCATGACTCTCAACGTGGTCTTCGTCGTGCGTTCCGATTTCGGCAGCGACGACCGCAAACTCGGTGAAGGTGTTGGCGTGAGCGTCGGCGGCCGGAGAGCTGGCATGCGGCGCGAACAGCGCGTCGGCTGCAGCGGCCCTGGCGGCTAGCGCTCCACGATCTTCATATTTGGAAGCGAGCTCGCCATAACGGGAGCTTTCTTCGCCAAAGCCGGCCTCGTTGTAAACACTTTGTAGAGTGCGGCAGCACAGGGAGGCGTCAGAGAAGCGTCCGGTGCGGGTGTAAAGCGCTGCTAAACGCTGATTCAGCTTGATGTGGCGCGGCGCGGCGGGCAGGGCGGCGGCGAGTGGCCCCAGAGCCTTTTCCGGCATGTTGTAGGAAACGAAGAGCTCGGCGTCGGTGAGGGCAGCGCGCGCGGTCGAGCTGACTTCCTCGGAGTAGTGCTGATCGATGAACGGGGCAATGGCCTCGAGCTCGTCGACCATGAGCGCGCCTTCTTCGGAGGTGATCTGTCCGGAGCCGCCAGTGGCGCCGATTTTAGCGACGACTTGCTGGTAGTTGCGGGCGTGCAGGGCGTTCTGCGGTTCCATGGTGGCGAGCTGCAGGTAGAGATCGCGAGCCCTTGGTAAGTCGTCTTGCTGGACGCTGGCGTGGGCGAGGAGTTCCAGGATTTCGCTAGTGTGCGTCGTGTCGCCTGCTTTTTGCAGAAGACTGAGAATCGTTTCCAGGGATTCGCGGTTATCCCGGACATGGCCGATGATAGCGTGGAGATTCTCCAGCACTTTTCCGGAATCGGAAGAGAGCAGCGCATCGGCGTGCTGCTGGTAAACTTGAAGGGCTTCTGCATACGATCCGCTGGCCATGACGGCATCCGCATAGTCGGCGAGGGCCTGTTTGTCCTGATGCACCGCGAAGAGCTTGTTCGCGAGCATGCCCGCTTCCGGGAGACGTTTCTCTTGCAGGTAGGACTTCAATAGATCTTGCAGTCCCGCGGGGTTCTGATCGAGGTCGGCGACTTTGCCGAGGAGTTCAATCGCGTCCTTGTACTCGCCCGCTTCGACCGCGTTGTGACCACGGAGGAGCAGGATCGCGCTGTTGGAAGGATCAATGGCCTGCATCTTTTGCAGGACTTCGTCGGCCGCATCCAGCTGGCCGTTGTCGCGGAGCGTTTGCGACGCCTCGCCGTAAATCTTGGAAGCTTCATTTTTCTTGCCCAGCCGGAGATAGACTTCCGCCAGACGCAGCTTCATGGCTACGTTCTCGGGATCCATCTCCAGAGTCTTCTGGAAAATACGAATGGCTTTTTCCAGTTCGCCGGAGCGCAGAAATTCCTCTGCGACCTGCAAGTACTGAGCGCGCGCATCATTGAAGAGGCCCTGCTGGGTAAAGAGTTCTGCGAGCTTGAGCGTGCCCTCCAGCGACGGTTGCAGTTTGGAAATCTTTTTGTAGATAGCAATGGCCTTGACGGTGAAACCATCCGAGGCGTAGGCGTCGCCGACCTGCTTGAAATATTCGATGGCGCGCGAGTTGTCGCCGATGCGGGCGTAGAGGTCGCCAATCGTATTCAGGACGGTCAAGTCCCGGGCGTCAGCCTTAAGAATCTTTTCGTACTCCGCAATGGCATTCTGGAGCTTGCCTTGCTGAACGTACTTTTCGGCCGAGGAAAGCGCTTTTTGTTTGCTGAAACCAAACCCGAAAACCATAGGATGCCGACTCCGATCTCGCGTTCCGCCAACGCGTTCCCGGTGTTACGGGAACAGTCCGCCGACAGTGCCTCCCTTTGCCGGTTGAACGAACTCACTCCCACAGGACCGGCAGGATGGTCCGCGACAGACTCATTGTAAGGTGGTTACGGCAGAACCGAAGGTTACCGAAGGTTACCGTGGGGCAGTGCACGTTTGGTTACGGTGGGAACTCAAGTCCGGAACGAGGGTTTTGGGGTCGGGCCGCGTCGTCTGGAACCCTATATTTTGCGGGTAAATGGGCGAAATACGGCGGAAATGCCTTCGAGATCGTCCAGGGTCTTAGGCGACCACGCAGCACCGAGATGGGTGCTGAGAAGGCCGGAAACGGCAGGTAACGAAAGATTTTTTACCTGTTGCCGGAAAGCGTCCCACTCCTGAGCCAGGTTCCGGCACTCCTCGGGAGAAGCGTCCTCGCAGAATTGCTGGGCGGCTTTGGCGGGGGAGTCGTACTCGTCTTGC
>JAYTQD010000039.1:0-14121 GCA_043746935.1 Acidobacteriaceae bacterium
TGAAGCTGCGTCCGCAGCGGCTGGCGGAGTTTATTGGCCAGAATAAAGTCAAAGAAAATTTAAGTATCGCGATTGAAGCGGCGCGGTCGCGGGGTGAGGCGCTCGATCACGTTTTGCTGTATGGGCCGCCGGGCTTGGGCAAGACAACCTTGGCGAACATCATTGCCAATGAGATGGCGGCGGCGTTTCAGTCGACGGCGGCTCCGGCGTTGCAGATCAAGGGTGACCTGACGGCGGTTCTGACCAACCTGCAAAATAAGCAAGTGCTGTTCATTGATGAAATTCACCGGATGCAGCCCGTGCTGGAGGAGATTCTCTACTCGGCGCTGGAGGATTTCCGGCTGGACATCATTATTGGGCAGGGGCCGTCGGCGCGTACGCACACGCTGGAGGTGCAACCGTTTACGTTTGTTGGGGCGACGACCCGGGCAGGGTTGCTTTCGGCGCCGCTGCGGTCGCGGTTTGGCATTGTTCTCCGATTGGAATTTTATACCCCGGAGGACTTGCGGATTATTGTCGAGCGTTCGGCGGAAATTCTGAGTGTGCCCATTGACCAGGCGGGGGCGATTGAGATTGCAGGCCGTTCGCGCGGGACGCCGCGCATTGCGAACCGCTTGTTGCGCCGTGTACGGGACTACGCGCAGGTTCGCGGCGACGGCAAAGTGGACAAGCCCACGGCGCAGGCGGCGCTGGAAATGCTGGAAGTCGATCAGTACGGCTTGGACGAGATGGATCGTAAGCTGTTGTTGTCGATCATTGAGCGGCACCAGGGTGGGCCTGTTGGTATCGAGACACTAGCGGCGGCGCTGGCTGAGGACACCGATGCGATTGAGGATATTTACGAGCCGTTTCTGATGCAGATCGGATTTCTGAACCGCACACCGCGCGGGCGTGTGGCTACGCAACTGGCGTACGACCATCTTGGGATCAAGCCGAATCAGCGACAGCAGAGCAGTTTGTTTTGAAAGGCATTGCGGAAGTTAGAAGTCAGATTGCAGAAGTAAACCCGGATCATCAGGCGTTACTTCTGCAATCTAAAATCTGCAATCTGAGATTCCTTCAACGATGATTGCGCACCTCAGAGGCAAGTTGCTGGCAAAGCATCCCAATCAGGCGATTGTGGAGGCTGGCGGCGTTGGTTATGACGTAAATATCAGCGTGCCGACGTTTTCTTCGTTGCCGGATGCGGGCAGCGAGGTGGCGCTGTTCATTCACATGCACGTGCGCGAAGACATGCTGGCGTTGTATGGTTTTTTGCAGACGGCGGACAAGACTCTCTTCGAAAAGCTGATCAGCGTCAGCGGAATTGGGCCCAAGCTGGCGAATACGATTTTGAGCGGAATGCCGGAGACAAGCCAGATCGTGAACGCGATTCGCACCGGCGACCTGACAAGACTTACTCGAATTCCGGGCGTGGGCAAGAAAACGGCGGAGCGCATGGTGCTGGAGCTGCGCGATAAGTTTCCGGTTGTTGGTGTGGAACAGACTCCCAGGGCTGCCGCGACGCCCGTGCGCGAGGATGTGACCTCCGCGCTAATCAACCTTGGCTACAAACCGGGGGAAGTGGAAAAGGCACTGGCGAGTATTGCCATGAGCGGGAAGCCGGAGTCATTCGATCTTCTGTTCCGGGAAGTGATGGGGTTACTTTCGAAGTAGCCGCGCGGTTTAGTTCCCGACAAATTTCAGAGACAGGTCGCGGTCGCTCTGGCAGGTGGCAGCCATTTCGTTGACCTTGCCCCAGGCTTCTTTCTGATTCTCATCCGTCGCGCGGTTTTGAACGCGCTGCCACTCTTCGATAAAAGCCGACATCTGCAAATGATTGAATACGGTTGTGCCGTAAGGATCGATACCGCGCAACACGGGAAACTCGCTCTCGCTGTGTGCCGGAATAATGCCGTGCAGCATTGCCCACTCGCCGCGTTCGCCTTGTTGGTCCTCAAGCTTTACGACAAGTGACATGATTTCCCCAAAGAGCAATGTATCAATGCGGCGCGTGTTTTCCAAGTGGGATGTTGCACGAAAGTCATGTGAGCGAATGATCGAAGACCACGCGGGCGGCGGTGCCCGCGCCACACGGGCTTATTTGCCGATGCAGAATGTGCCAAAGATTAGATTGAGAATGTCGTCGGTGGTGGTGGCGCCGGTGATTTCGTCGAGTGCGCGCAGGGCGGCGTAGAGATCGAGCAGTACCATCTCGTGCGGGATGCGGGCATCGACGGCGGTGGCACTGGCGGTCAGGGATTGCAGCGATTGCTCAACTAGGCGCTGGTGGCGGAGATTGGTGAGGAATCCGGTCTCGGTGATTGCGCCGTCGCCCTGAATCTGGCGAAGAATTTCCTCACGCAAGGCGGGGATGCCGTCGCCAGTGAGGGCCGAGGTGCGAATGACCGGCACACTGATTTGTGCCGGTTGGCGGGACGGGATAGGCGCGAGGTCTGCCTTGTTTTCCACGACAATTGCTTTGCGTTGGGCAACCTGCGCGAGTAGTTCGGCGTCTTCGGCGACGAGAGGCTGCGACGCGTCGAGAACGATGAGAACCATATCGGCGTCGGCGAGAGCTTCCATGGATTTTTGAATGCCGAGGCTTTCGGCCTCGTCGAGGGCTTGCCGAATGCCAGCCGTGTCGATCAGGCGCAACGGAATGCCGCCGATGGCGACGGTTTCGGTGACCAAGTCGCGAGTCGTGCCGGGCGAGGCGGTGACGATGGCGCGCTCGCGTTCGACCAGGCGATTGAAGAGGCTGGACTTGCCGACGTTGGGGCGTCCGATGATCGCGAGTGTTAGGCCTTCGTGGACGATTTTTCCGTACGCAAACGAGCTGGCAAGTTTTTCCAGCGGCGCGCGGATTTCGGCGAGATGCTTATGAATCGTGGCGGCGGGAAGGACTGGTACGTCATCGTCGGCGAAGTCGATGCCCGCTTCCAGCAGCGCGATCAGCTCGACCAGTTTTTTCTTGGCGGGTTGGAGTGTGTGCGAGAGCGCTCCGCCTAGCTGCTGCGCAGCGACTTGGACTTGGTAGAGAGTCTGCGAATCAATGAGGTCGCGAACGGCTTCCGCTTGCGCCAGATCAATGCGTCCGTTGAGAAAAGCGCGCATGGTGAATTCGCCGGGTTCGGCAAGGCGAGCACCGCGCGCCAGTGCAATCTCGACGATATGCTTCAGAACGACTGGCGATCCGTGCGCGGAGATCTCGAGGACATCTTCGGCGGTGTAGGAGTGAGGCTTCTGAAAAAAAGTCACCACAACTTCGTCGATGCGGGTTCCAGGTGCTTCTGGCTCCACGAGCTCGCCAAACGTGGCGCGTCCAGGTTCGAGGCCGTGTTTCAGGCGCAGCATCGGGGCGGAGATGGCAAGGGCTTCCGAGCCAGAGAGGCGGACTACGCCGAGGCCGCCGCGTCCGGGCGGCGTGGCGATGGCGACGATGGTGTCATCTAACGGCAAAGTTTAACGTCCGGAAAAAATGGAGGCGCGGGGGCCTCGCCGCGCGGGTGAATCGACAAATCCTAACTTACGCAACACTTTCACCAGCGTACGAGCGGGGACGCCCGCGCCTCCATTGCTATCCTTTGTGCTCTCGTGTGAATTGGCATTCCAAACTAGGAAATCGATTCTGCAACATTTCGTAAATCTGATCGACCTTGGTGTGCAGGTGAGCGACTTCCATTTCGCCTTTCAGATCAATGCGGTAGTCCATGTCGCTTTTCATTCTATCTTTGGAGCCTTGGCGATTCTGGCTCATCATGATGACCGGTGCTTGAATCGCCGCCAGCATGGAGAGAATCAGGTTCAGGAAAATGAAGGGGTAGGGGTCGAAAGAGTGCTTCGCAAGCAGGGTACTGTTGATACCCACCCAAGCGACCAGGGTGACGCCGAAGAATATGATGAAGGTCCAAGACCCTCCGAAAGCCGCAACCCGGTCGGCGATGCGCTCACCGAAGGTCATGTTTTCCTCTTCTTCCTCATTGATATTGCGGGAAACACGTGTGCGCAACAAAACGTCGGAGGAGCGAATGCGGTTCGCCATCACGCCAAGGAGATCGAGCGCGGCGTGAGGATGGTGCTGCACAAACGTGAGCAATTGTCCGCGCTCAAACTCGAGTAATTCAGAATCTACCTCCGCGATGGCGCTGGCCGTACGCGGGCCTGAATCCAGAAACGAGATTTCGCCAAGGACTTCGCCGGGGTCCACTTCATCCAGCAAGAGGCACTCGCCCTCGTTGGTGGTCAACTCCAGGCGTACTTTTCCGCTGCGGATGATGTAAAGCATATCGCCGCGGTCGCCGGCGGAAAAAATACGCTCACCCGCCCGAAACATATGAGACCGCAACATGGACGATAGCGCCTCGCGCTCCTCATCGTCGAGCCGCGAAAACAGCGGGACTTCCGCAAGAATGGCTTGAGTGGACATGAAACCTCCGTTGGGTCATTGCAGAAGGAAGAAGTCAGACTGCGGAAGTCAATACGCTGAGTTGGCGTTCACTTCTGCAATCTGACTTCTGCAATCTGCAATCGAAAAATCCTGCGCAATTAGTCGTCGTGCTTGGGAGCGCGGTCCTTCGGGTAAACCACCAAGTGACGTTCCCGGCCTTCGCCTTCGCTTTCCGTATGCAGGTCGGCGGCGTCACGCAAGGAAAGATGCACCATGCGGCGCTCGCGGGAATTCATGGGAGCAAATGCGTAAGGATTTCCCGTGCTGCGGACTTTTTCCGCGGCAACGTTGCCTGCGGTGCGCAATTCCTGCAACCGCAGGGCACGCTGGTTGCCGCAATCGAAGCTAACCTTCCCGTGTTCGCCGGCGTGCAGGCGCAGGGTGTTGGTGGCGAGCAGTTCCAAAGAACGCAGCAGTTCGGCGTTGCGGGCAAGTAGCACGGTGCTGTCCGGGCCAGCGAATTCAACCAGAATCTCCGGCGGATCCCAGTCGCTATTGTCTTCGAGCACGGGATCGACGGTAATGCGGTATTTCAACTGAAAGTCGCCGTGCTGGATCACGCCTTTCAGAAACTCATTCAGTTGGTTGGCTGCTGCTACTTTGTCCGCGATGGGCATGGGATTGGCTCCTGACGTTTGCTTGTAACACCAGTATGTTCGAAGCTATTTTTTCTTACGCGCCCGCTTCTCGGCCAGTTCGCGTATCTCCTGGCCCAGGCTCGTCTTATTCATCACCATCTGCTGCACAATCATAATGACATTTCCCACAGACCAATAAAGCGCCAAGCCGGACGCCAGGTTGGAGGTGATGTACGCCATCATGATGGGCATGAAAATGTTCATCATTTTTTGCTGCTGCGGATCCATCGCGCCCTGCGGAGTCATTCTTTGCACAAGAAACATGCTGGCAAACACGGCAAGTGGAAGCAGGTAGAGAGAATCCGGCGAAGAAAGATCCTTGATCCACAGCCAGTGCGCATGGCGCAAATCGATGACCGCGCCCAGCATGGAGTAGTAGGCGTACAGAAACGGCATCTGGATCAGAAGCGGCAGGCATCCCGCTACCGGGTTTACACTTTCGCGTTTGTAAAGCGCGGCGATCTCCTGGTTCATCTCCGCTTTGCGGGGATCGCGCATGCTGTACTTTTCGTATTTTGCCTGGATCGCTTTCGCCTGCGGCTGAATCTTTTGCATCTTCAGCGCGGATTTCATTTGCGTGATGCGCAGCGGCATCAGCACGAGGTTGAGGATCAGCGTTTGCAGCGCAATGGCCCAGCCCCAGTTCGGAACGATATGAATGTAAGTCCATCGCAGCCACAGGAAGAGTCCCTTCGCTATGATTCCAAAGAAACCGAAATTCACCAGCCCCGTGAGATCGGGCGCTGTTCCATGCAGCGTCGGCACTGCGATTTTCTCTACGACTCCGAGCGACTTGGGGCCAACGTAGAGCTGTTCCGTAGTCGGGCCGCGACGGTCGCCAACCGCCGCTCCGAGAACATTCACCTTCACCGTCTCATTGGGGTTTGGGCGGACAGAATCTTTGGGTATGTCGATGAGATTGTTCAGAGAAACCAGCGCGGCGTTATCCGGATCCGCGGGCAAAAACACGGCTGCAAAATGACGGTCGGTGGTGCCAGCCCATTGGAAAGGACCGTTGAGCGTGCCGCCGCCGGAGATCTTTTTGGGCGCGAGACGTTCAATCTTGTCGCTGCTCTGCCACTCGATCTGGCCATAGCCGTAAGCCGTGGCAGCGGTGCCATCGCCGAAGCTGGAAGGCCATGACGGATACGCCTGCACATCCGCGCCCTTGTAGCGTGCGGATGTCTTCACCGTCACCAAATAGCTCGCATCAAAGTGAAAAGACTTGCTGACCAGCAAGTCCTGGTCGGCGAATTCAAACGTGATGTCGGCGGGAGCCTGTAGCGATCCCGAGCTGCTCGTTACGTAGAGCGCTTCGTTGAGTCGTTGTTGCAGCAAGCCGTCGTAGGTGAAAAGAGAAAGCGGAAAGCCGTATTTCGCGGCTGCGGCTGCATTGATTAATTCCAGTGGTTGGCCCTTGTCGTCGTCAAACTTCTTCAGGATCCACGACTTCACCAGCCCGCCGCGATTGGAAAAGCGGATCTTATAGAGATCGTTTTCGATGACGATCTCGGATTCCGCCGAAGCCTGCTTGCTCACGACCGTCGCGCTGGTTCGGGTAGCGGCACCCTTGGTGGAAGTCGCAGGCGGGGCCACGCTCTGGGGTGCGGCAGCTTGCGGCACTGCCTGTTGCGTAACTATGACCGGGGCAGGCTCTGGCTGCTTCGGTCCGTACTTCTTCATCAACGGCTGCGAAGCGAGAATGATAAGAAATGTAAGAGCGAACGCGAGCAGCAATCGCCGCTCGGTTCCGGGTTCTTGCTGCGGATTCTGAAAATCAGTCAAAACGCCTCTACCTTGCGGTGGAATCCGCGGGAATGTATTTCTCGCGTCCCACCTGCTGAACTAACGTTTCTCGAACGACAGGATCATATCCACCCTTCACAAACGGGTGGCAGCGCAGCAAACGGCCGACGGTCATCCAACCTCCGCGCAATACACCAAAGCGCTCGATGGCCTCCTCGGCGTATTCCGAACAAGTCGGAACATAGCGGCAAGCTGGCAGCAACCATGGTGACAACAGCCACTTGTAAGCATGCAACAAAGCGATGACGACTGTTTTCACTTCTCACCGCCAGCGGATTTCCGCAGTACCGTCTCGAAAGCCCGACCCACTTCCTTTACCACCACGTCAAACTCCGCCTTCAAGACCAGCCGCTTGGGATTAATTACGACATCGATCGCCGGCGAGTTCACTGGCCGTGTCATGCGCACAGCTTCCCGCATACGCCGCCGCATGCGATTGCGATCCACCGCTCCACCCAGCGCCCGACTTACGGTCAGGCCAATCCGTAGGCCAGCAGGCGGTGGCTCGGTCCGCGATAGGAAAAACACAGTCATATTCGTGGAAAAATGCCGCTTCCCTTCGCGATAGACGCGATCAAAATCCGCATGGCGCAGAAGACGCGACTCCCGAGGGAAGCGTTTGCCCTTGGATAGCGTGCTTGTTTCGGTTGTCGTCGTCGCTGTCTTTTGCGCGGATTTCGGCACAAGGCCTCGTCGGAAAGGGACCACACTCACGGGATTCGCAATGGGCCTGCGGAAGCCGAACCCCGCGTTAATCGCGGTAGCCGGGGGCTACGGAGACGCGCTTGCGTCCCTTGGCGCGGCGGCGCGAAAGAACCGCCTGTCCGCTCTTCGTCTTCATTCGCGTCCGAAAACCGTGCGCCTTGGCGCGGCGGCGCCGGTTGGGCTGAAATGTGCGCTTAGGCATGGAAATCCTGTGCTCCTAATTCGTATAAGTGCTGCGAAACAAACTTTGAGTATATCCGAGGCAGGGGTTTGGGGGCAACCGGAGCCTGAACGCCTCCAGCGCGTCGAGAGTCCCCCCAGCCAAGGCTGAGAGGTTGCGGGACTCAAATTGTGCTTCCTTCGGCCTATTGTGGGAATATATTGAAGCGGGAGTACGGTATGACGTTCGACGAAAGTCACGACTCATCTGTACAGAAACAAACGGATAAGAGGCGGCACCCTCGGTATCCAGTTGCCGTCCCCATAGAACTGCATCCCGATGGTGGGACGGTTCCCACCCGTACCGCCACCAGCGAAATTAGCATTGGCGGTTGCTATGTCGAAACCATGTTCACATTTGCCGTAGGCACGAAGCTGACGTTGACGCTTTGGCTGGAGAGTGTAAAGGTGAGCACCACGGCGACGGTAGCGACCTGCTTCCCGCAAGTTGGCAATGGGATGGAGTTCACGGGCTTGAGTATGGAAGACGGAAAGAGACTGGAGCAATTTCTGGCCGACCAAAGCCAGAATCAATAGTCGAAGTTCGCGTAAGCTCCTTAAAGACATGTCGCCTCCGTCCACAACCAAATTTCGTGACACCACCGGTTCCATCCCTGCCACCGGAGTATTCCCGCGCCTACAGGTGGTGGAAGGGGATGCCCAGCGCAATCTCAACGTGAACCACAGCCCCTTCACCGTGGGGCGCAAAGCTGATCGCGATATTGTGATTGCCGACGCGCGCGTCTCCCGCGAACATGCCGAGATTGTTTCCGAAGAAGGGAAATTTTTCGTCGTCGATATCGGCAGCCGCCACGGCACCTTTGTCAACGGACAACGAATCCAGCGCCACAAACTCCAGGGCGGCGACCGCATCGAGTTCGGTGTCCGGGAGAGTATTTACGTTGTCTTCCAGCCGGGGCAAAGCGGAATCAGTCCCGCTCGCGAGTTCCTCGATCAACTTCCGGGAATGCACGTCACCGACGTCACCGACATGGAGAAGTTGACGATTTTCCTCGAAGCTGCCCGCAAGCTCAATAGCGCCGGCGTGCTCGATGAAATCCTGGTAACCCTGCTCGATACCACGCTCAAGCTGGCGCAGGCCGACCGTGCTTTCGTGTTTCTCTACGAAAAAGATCGAACGCTCCGGCTCGCCGCTGGCCGTAACTCACACGGGGTAACTCTGGTCGACGACGCTACTATTTCACACTCCATTCTGGCGGACGCTTTGCGCTCGAACTCTGAATTTCTTCTCACCGACAACAGCAAGTCCATGGAATTCGCCGAGCGTCAGAGCATCGTCGCTTACGATCTGCGCACCATCGTTTGTCTTCCGCTGCGCAAACGCAAGGTGCAGACGGCGCGCGACCAGAACACGCCGGCCACCGTTGATGCGTCCAAGGGTGAAGTCCTGGGAGCGCTCTATCTCGACTCGCGCTCCACCCGCGCTGTATCCGCGGTGAGCCACGACATCCTGCGCGCCATCGCCACCGAAGCCACCTCCGTGGTGGAGAGCGCTCATCTGGTGGAAGCCGAAGAGTCCTCGCGCCGCTATCAGCAGGAACTTTCCATCGCCGCTTCCATCCAGCAGGGCTTGATGGCCGTTACCATTCCCGATGTCCCGTTTGCCCGGCTGACCGCACGCAACCTTTCCTGTAGTGAAACAGGAGGCGATTTTTACGATGCTGTCCGCACGGAGGATAAGCTCGCCGTTGTCATCGCCGATGTCTGCGGCAAGGGAGTTTCGGCCGCGCTTCTGGCTTCTACTCTTCAGGGAATGCTCTATTCGCACCTGGCCGCGGGTATGCCTTTGGCTGACACCGTCAGCGCATTGAACCGTTTCCTCACGCAAAAGCGCGTTGGCGAAAAGTACGCCACCATGTTTATTGCCCGAATAGATTCCGATGGTGTGTTGGAGTATGTAAACTGCGGCCATGTGTTGCCGCTGATTATTTCTCGCAGTGGCCCGGAGCCTCGGATTCTGCGCCCGGATGTCAGCAATCTGCCCGTGGGCCTCATACCCGGCGCCGTGTACGAATGCGGGCACGGACGCCTCGCCCCGAACGACCGGTTGATCTTGGTGACGGATGGCGTGACCGAAGCGGAAAATTCCACCGGAGATTTCTTCGACAACCCCCGCCTCGAGGAAGTCGCCGCGACGAGTTGCGATATGGAGGATATCTTCGCCGCCATCTCAAACTTCCGCGGCACAACGCCGCTCACCGATGACTGCACCGTCGTGGACCTCCTCTACACCGGACCCCGCTAGATGCGGGCCGCGCTCGCGATAGCTGACGATCACGCCACCGCCGTGGTACACCTGTAGCTTGACCCTCGGTCAGGCCATCTTCCTATTTTTTGCCGGAATGCTCGGCGGCGCGCTCAACTCCGTCGCCGGTGGCGGTGGATTTATCGCGTTCCCCGCGCTGCTGCTAACCGGAGTTCCACCCATTGCCGCCAATGCCACGCAGACGGTCGCACTGTGGTTCGGCATGTCCGCCAGCTCGCGCGCTTACCGGGACCGGCTGGATGTTCCACGGCGCGTCATGATTCCCTTGCTCGTCATGAGCGCCGTTGGAGGCCTGGCAGGAGCGTTTCTGCTGCTCCACACTCCCGCGCACACGTTCCTGCATATCATCCCCTGGCTGATGCTGGCTGCGACGTTGCTCTTCGCGCTGGGTCCATGGATTGTGCCGCGCAAGTCCAGTCTAGCGCACGATGCTTCGGTCTCGTCCATCGTCGGGGCATCGATTTTTGAGTTCGTTGTATCGGTCTACGGCGGCTATTTCGGCGGCGGCTTGGGGATCATGAATCTGGCCATGCTCTCCGCCATCGGCATGACCGATATTCACGCCATGAACGCGCTCAAGGCCTTGCTAGGTAGCGTGATCAACGGCGTCGCAGTAATTACGTTCATTGCCGTGCACGTTGTCTATTGGGCGAAGGGAGCAGTCATGATTGCAGGCGCTCTGGTCGGCGGATACTTCGGCGCACACTACGCGCAGAAGCTGCCAGCGAAATTCGTGCGAGTGTTTGTGATCCTGGTGGGAACATCCATGACGATCTACTTCTTCATCAAAGCAGCGTAGCGATGGAGGCACGGGCGTCCTCGCCCGTGCCTCCATCAAAGCTTCTTCTTCGCACTACTGCGTGGGCACGGAAAAGTGCTCGTGGGCGATGAGCCATTTATCGCCGACTTTCTCGAAAATTACCGTCCAACGCATAGTGGTCATTTCATGTTTTCCGCTAGTGGTCGTATCTTCTTCCTTGATGGTGGCAAATCCCCACGCAAAGCCACCTTCCCGGTGAATCCGAGCGTCGTCATTTACGGTGAGCTTGAGGCTCTTCACGCTCTTCAGGAAAGTCTGCGCGCCTGTTTGATACTCCTGCCAGCCGTTGTATTTCAGTGGCGAATCGTCGAAGAAAGTATGGTCCGGCCCTTGGTTATAGAAGCCGGCAACATTCTCGGCATTCAAGGTGTCCCAGGCGTCCATAATCTTCTGCATGTAGGCAACGTCAGGGCCACCGCCTTCAGATTTATGAGCCGCCATTTTGTGATCGGCTTTTTTGTCAGCGGCGAAGCTGCCAAGAGAAAGGGCAAGTACGGCAAATGCGGCTAGGGACAAGCGTTTCATGGATCCTCCAGAGTGACGGGAGAGATTTTCGCACAAGAACGCGCCTTCCAACAACACGAA
Source organism: Acidobacteriaceae bacterium (assembly GCA_043746935.1). GTDB lineage: Bacteria > Acidobacteriota > Terriglobia > Terriglobales > Acidobacteriaceae > JANXUC01. Next base: position 11,490 of record JAYTQD010000039.1, read on the forward strand.
CGACACGGGAGAGGGATAGGCCAAAACGGACGTGTTGAATATTGTCCTGACACTGTCTTCCGAACAGGGAGCCACCCAGTGGGATCTAATGGCGTCATTTTGGTCTTGCTTTCTTCGGGCCAACAAGGCCAAAATGGCAGCGGGTTTCCAGACCCTGTCCTGGGTTCATACCCGAGGGCGTCCTTGGCAGCGGTTGTCTACGCTTTCGAGGAGACTTAGTAAGTGGTGGAGCTAGAGGGAGTCGAACCCTCTGCGGGAAACTCTGACAGGAGGACCGCAGCCCCGGGCAAGCCCCATAAAGTAAACGAAAGGCTAACGTCCCTTGGGTCGAAGTGGATGTTAGCCTTTTATTTTCATAAGACTAGAGACATGATAAGTTTATCATGTACAAAGTCAAGGAAATAGAATTGCAAATATGATTTTTTTATCATAGGCTATGAATGAGTGGTTGTTCTTTGACTACATAGACGAGCGTGGTACCAACTCCATTGAGGCGTGGCTGATGGACAAACGTGCCGTGCCAGTCAAGGCGCGAGCCAAGATACAGAGAATTCTCTTGCAGTTGTCTGGGACCGCACTTTGGACCCGCCCTCTTGCAAGCAACCTATGACGACTACGAGGGAATTGTGGAGATCAGGATTCGCTGGATGAACACTCAATATCGCTTGCTAGGGTTCCGTGGACCAGATGAAAGACTGTTTTCCCTCTTAGTGCCAGCCATCGAACAGGGCGATGAGTTTGTACCTCGAAACGCTCCCGGTATTGCTAGAACTCGCATGACGGTTGTTAATGCAGACAGGAGCCGAATCAGTGAGCATCGCTTCAACTAAACAAGATCTTCTGGACAGTTTTAAGGACCGCGAATATCGCGCCGCGTTCAATCTAGAGAACGTGTACACCACGATCTGCTTTCAGCTTCGTGCGCTGCGGGAGCAGCGCGAGATGTCACAGTCGGAACTTGGCAAGCGAGTAACACCCAAAATGGCGCAAGAACGGATCTCCATTTTGGAAGACCCGAATGCTGACTCAAAGCCAATGCTCAACACGCTACTTCGCATAGCTGAAGGACTGGATGTTGGTTTGGATTTTCGCTTTGTTCCGTTCAGTACGGTGCTCGAACGTTCCACGCATACCAACATGCGGGAGTTGGAAGTTGACAGCTTCGACGACGAGTTACCACGATTAGAACAAGCGATCGCATCCGAGGTTGCGCTGGAGAGTAAGGCGAGCGCGCCAAAAAAGCCTGCCAGATCTCAAAAACAAGATGAAGAACCTCGCATCCAGGTCTTCGATTTGGCGGGGGCTACTCAATCGCGAAGGGATTCGCAAGCCGAGCGTATAGCTCAACAAAGCGATGTTGTACCGGATTATCTTGCAAATCAAGGCTGGCAGCCGCGAGGGCCTGAAACATGGAACTATCAGCAGTAATTCTCGCTAGGGTGCTCGCATATGTTGAGAGTTTCGATCTCAACCCGCAGGGCAAACTTTATTTCCCCGACGTCGTGAAGGCGCTCGTGGAGCGTTACAACTTTCAAAAGTTCCCCCAAACCTTGGAAGAGTTCGACGAATCCAAGGGGGTGGAGTTTTACGAAGGTCGGGCCGGAAACAAGGTCATCCAGAAATTTGTAATTTGGAATACTCTACTGGTTCTGGAGACACGATCCAGCACAGCAGATTCAAAGCAGATTCTGGATGAGATGCTGACCTGGGGTGTGGAGAAATTCGGCCTCAACTATAAGTCGGACATGATTAAGCACTTTGCGTATATCAGCAACCTGAGCTTTTACAGCGATGTGCCACTCTTAAGTGTCAATCCCGCGCTAACAAGCTTGGCCACGAAAACCAGCCAAGCCTTATCTGAAATCTGGCAGGAGCCAATTCATTACGAAGCTGTAAATTTTCAACTCGGACACGATCCAACGGTTCGCAAATACGGGGTAGCACCATTTTCAATCACTCGCAGGGCCGAGGCCAAATTTTCAGAGAATAAGTATTTCTCTGAAGCTCCACTTCCGACGGACATTCATATACGCCTGTTGGAGCAATATGAGGCCGACATGTCTAGCAAGTGAACTTGTAAAACCCCGTTTAAGGACGCTACCGCCTGGCAACCTTTTACGGCGTCGGTTTCCACTCTATGCCTAAGTGATTTCCCCTAGAAATTAGGGTGTACTGGACATGGCATGACTGGGCCATATCCCTAACTTCTACAAAACTGCTCCAGCGTGATGAACAATGCAGGCTCGTTTTTGTTTTCATGTGCAAACCGCAATTAGCCGCGCTTACGAGCCTCTTCCACAGCCGCCCTTCCCAACTCTTCCGGCGATGAATCGAAAGCGGCTTGCATCGCAGCACGAACCCCTGGCTGCTGCATTTGCTCCAAGAGCGCATCGAATTCATCACTTAACGTGTTGAGTCCGAGCTTGTCGGCGCGAACGGGCTTTGGATTCAACGATGGAGTGGTTTCAGCGGACATCAAACGGTACCCTCCAACCATATTTAATCAAAACAGCCAACATAGCTAATCGGCATAAAGTTTGACCTTGTTCAGCCCCTCCCGCTATAATCATAGAGTTTGCCTGTACTTAGCACTCCGTTCTGGAGTTCGCGCCCGTTGTTCGTTGCGCCTTAA
>JAYTQD010000040.1:0-2024 GCA_043746935.1 Acidobacteriaceae bacterium
GCCGTAAGACCTTGTCGTCGGGTTGGAAAGGTCGTACAAAAGACTGGAAGAGATTCGAGAAGGCCATCGAAAGCACATGGAAGAGAAAGCAAACCCAAGCTGGCCTAGTCTGCCGCCTAACCAGCCAATCGAACGGACGCCTCCGTGCTGCGCACTCCGGCGCCGCTCATCGGCGCGTTAGGCATCTTAAAGGACACCTCAATGCGATTCATCGTAACAATAGCGCTTGCCTGCTTCTCGGTATCGGCATTTTCTGCGAATTCCTACATTGAGTTTGGACAATTCGACAAAGTTAAGCGAGCCTCTATAGCCGCAGGCGCGTTGTACGCATGCAGCAAGGATGAGTCGATAGACTGGAAGAAAAGGAACGCATATCAATTCATGCATTTTAAAGTGGAGCAGGTCGTAGACGATTACTTCAAGGTCGCATATCGAGTTACTGCAATTCAAGATATGTCATTAGCCGACCGAATAAAGATAGTTGACGAGCATAAGAAGATAGAAGCGCAACGAGACGCGCTCCAGAAAAGCGGCTTCGATGCGGTCGGAAAGAGCATGAAATGCGAGGATGCCGGATCATTTGCGGCAGAGATTTTAAAGTACCAGTAAGATGCCTAACCAGCCAATGGAGCGGACGCTTCCGTGCTGCGCACTTCAGCGCCGCTCATCGGCACGTTAGGTTTCATGAAAGACACCATCGCCATGTTCGAATCGCTAGATTTGGGTTTCCCCGGCGTGGAAATCGGAGCGGAACAGTCCGCAATCGACACATTTGTGGAGCACCTGCCCGAATATGTCCGCTACGCATCAGCACAATACATTCTTCGAGAGAAGCACGCTCTCGACAAGAATAGCGCTCGGTACCCGCCGGATGAATACATTTGGGAACTAAACGGCATCGAAGCGCGTGCAGAACGCGATATTCCACAATTTTACTATCGGCACGCATGCGTAATGCTTTGGACTCACTTTGAGTGGTCCGGAAAGCGGCTATTGCAATATGCCGCTGAGCACAATCCTGAACAGCCCCCATTGGGTTCTAAAATGCATGGGCTGAAGGCGCCCACATTCAGCAAGCAAATGCGTCGGTACTATCAAAAGGAGTTCGGCGAGCCGAGAATCCTGAAAGAGGAATCCTGGGCAACTTTAGATCACCTAAATGTCATTCGCAGCGCAATTGCTCATACAAATGGAGCCTTGCGAGGCATGACGCCAAAGAAGCGTCACAGCTTGGATGGGGCTGTGGAGAACACGCCTGGAGTGTCAATAAAGCACGACGCCCTAAAACTTCATATGGAATGCATCATCAACTGGCATACATGCGTAACCGAGAGCATCCAGTGTTTCATTAACTATTTTGCAAGAACCCACCCCGGGGCCGCCGCGTTCGGCCGCCATGAAACCTAACCAGCCAATGGAGCGGACGCCTCCGTGCTGCGCACTCCGGCGCCGCTCATCGGCGCGTTAGGCGTCACTCCGGAACACTTATGCGCACGTTACAAGCTGCCCTTATCGTTCTAGCGGTCGCGGTACTTGGTATGGCGACATTCCTAATCAATGGCGTAACAGTGCGACCTACCGGGCCGTACACACCATTAGCAACCGTGCCGTACGCCCTTGCGAAGTCGACAGAATCGACATCGCTTATGTTTAGTCCAAAATTCAACCGGAACCACGAAGTAGCTATATTGTGCAATAAGCCTTTTAGCGTCAGCACAATTTACTCGGAGAAAATTCGTGTCGAAGTCTTTAGATTTGGAATAGCGACTTTCGACAAAATATTGTCGGAGCGGCAGCGTTCTCTGGTGGGCCGTAACTACGCCTCAACCGATGAGATATCTCTAGGAAGGATAGCCGCGTGGGACCTGATCCCCGGATCTGCTATAGCTCGCCTTACAGTGGCAGACGGTGAGCCCTTACCCCAGGCCGAAGACCACGATTGTAAAATTGCCGTTCGGCCGTCGCCGGTATTATAAACGTGACGCCTAACCAGCCAATGGAGCGGACGCCTCCGTGCTGCGCAC
>JAYTQD010000041.1:0-2022 GCA_043746935.1 Acidobacteriaceae bacterium
ACTTACGGATGAGGCGGGTGAGCTGATGAGCTTCTGTTATGAAGAAGCGACAAAGGCTGTTGCCGGACGAGCAGTGGGAGTTAGTGGAGCCGATGCTACCCCCGCCCAGGCGACGGCGGGATAATCGAGGTCGGCCGTGGGCGTCGAACCGGGGTTGTTTCGAGGGCATCTTGTGGATTCTGCAAACCGGGGCGGCATGGCGATTCTTGCCGGACGAGTTTCCTTCGCCTTCGCCTTGCTGGCGGCGGCTGCAGCAGTGGGAAGAAGAAGGGGTGTGGCTGAATGCGTGGCGTATTTTGCTGGGGGCGCTGGATGAACAGGGCCTACTGAAGTGGGACGAGACTTTTTTGGACGGCAGCTTCGCTCCGGCAAAAAAAGGGGTCTCGCCGTCGGTAAAACCAAGCGGGGCAAGGGGACGAAGTGGATGGTACTGGTCGACGGTCAAGGTCTTCCGCTGGGAGTTCGGCTGGAAAGCGCCTCCCCCGGTGAGGTTACGCTTGCGGAAGCCACACTCGCCGAAGTCCGGGTTCCACGCCGCCGGGGCCGCCCGCGGCAAAAGCCGAAGCACGTGATCGCGGATCGGGCTTACGATTCCGACCCACTGCGTCAGCGCCTGCAGAAGCGAGGCATTGAACTGATTGTGCCCTACCGGAAAAACAATCAGGAACGGCGCTACGAAGATGGCCGGAAACTGCGCCGCTATCTCCGCCGCTGGATCGTCGAGCGAACCAATGCCTGGCTGGGCCAGTTCCGACGCTTGCTGGTCCGCCACGAGCATCTACTCTCCTCTTACCGCGCTTTCTTCTATCTCGCTTGCTTCTGGATTACCCTGAGGCACTGTTTATGAAATACGCTCTATTGATTTTGTACATCAGCGGCGCTAGTTTTCGCACGATGCTGGCATTCAAAGACAGCTCCGGTTCCTCCAGCAGCAACAGAGAATCACCTTCCAAAAGAGCCCACAACAGCCCTATAAGCCGAAGGGTTCCGTCAGAAAACTGATCTTCTCTTTGCTTTGCCCCCTGGGACCGCCAGTGCTTGTAGACCGCTACAAGATGAGGAATACCTGTCTCATCTTTCATGTCTGTCAACTGTTGTAGCTGGGGTACGGCACCGCGCAGCGCTGTTTCAATCTTCGTAAGGCGGTTTTTCCGAGTCTTCTCTGGCGTCCGGGCCACTCTCTCAAGGAAACTCCTGCCATAGGGATCACCTGGGACGGCAGAGCCAGAAAAGGCTTCCGGGTGCCGGAGCAGCTGAGGTACCAGGTGCAGGTAGCTGACCGATTCGAGAAATTTGCCCAATTCTCTGAATTCAGCGTTCGCGTTAATCTGCTCAAGGTGGGTCTGTGTGAGCCGCTCTTCATCCTTCCTATCGTCATCATCGGGACGAGCCAAGATTTCTTTTTTTCCGCGCTTTACCCTTTCATATTTCAGAATGGGCCGACGGTACCCCCGCTCTTCTTGGCCAATCCCGATTGCGTAGGACCAGAGGGTGCCGTTGTCCGCGACCGCTATTTCAATTTCGACGTCTGGATGCCGTCGGGCCGCGAGGCATCGAAGCTTGGAGATACCTCCACGCTCGGTCGCGGCCTTCTGTAACCCGCCCCCAGGTTTTGCGATATCACGCAGAAACATGAAGACATCCAGCAGATTGGATTTGCCGGATGCATTCGGCCCAGTGACAAAAACTCGCGTGCCCAGTTCCACGTCAACGGAGCGGAAGTTGCGCCAATTTTTAAGAACCAGCTTTGTGACAAGCATCGGTTGTTCCTAGGGAAGGTCTGATTAAGTCGGCCTCCGCAGAGATTTGAAAGGGCACGGCTTCAGCCGTGCCGTCAGATCCCCGCAAAATAGGGGGCTTCAGCCCCTGAGGGCGGTCCTTCACGGCGCTCCGGCTGAACAACGTAAACTTAATCAGACCTTCCCTAGCGCTTTTCCTTACCTGCCCGCAGCCGTCGGGGCTGTGGGAAAGTGGGAAACGCGCAGCGTTTTCCAAGGCGGCTTCATCGCCGTCTTTTCCACA
>JAYTQD010000042.1:0-2021 GCA_043746935.1 Acidobacteriaceae bacterium
CTACCTCTTCGACCGCCGCACCGGCGCCACCCTCGCCGATTCCGCCGTCCGCGTCCTCCCCAAAGACTCCAACGCCAAGTTGACGATTCCATATTCCGAGATCGCCGCCCTAGCCTTCACCGGCCGCGACACCGCCGCCGGAAAAAGCTGGGAAGCCTGGATGAAGAAGTATTGGGAAAAGAAAGCTGCCGGCGAAACCGGGATTGCGCTGGAGCCGGAAGCGCTGGAGTAACGCCTTACCTCGGCGGCTAAAGCCGGTTTTGTTCTGAATCTTGATCCCAGGGCTCCGCAAAGTAAAAGCAGGTCCCTCCACTTCGGTCGGGATGACAAGCTTGGTTAAATCCTAGGTCTCAGGCCGTCACTGAAGCAGTGCGCGTCCCAGAGGATGGGCACGGGCGTCTCCGCCCGTGCGTTTGGCTTTCGTCCCTTGGTGTTGCCCTAAGCAAAACCCATTTCCCCAGCGAGGACGGGGACGCAGTTGCTTTCATTGAGCAGTACACCCAGGATTCTCGTGATCGCTTCCGGCGTTGGTCGGTTGCCCGCGGTCCAGACCCGGAAGTCTAGCGTATTAGGGCCCGTTACCTCGCATGTAAACTCCTCTGCCACATCCTCGATATCTTTGCCAGAGGCGTTGAGGGAGTCAATCAGCCCAGTGGCCGCTTTCTCCATCTTGCCGCCTTCCCACAGCAGGGGCCAGGCCTCTTTGTAGGCCTCCAGGTTTCCTGGTTGTGGGCTGTCGGCAACGCGAATCGTCAAACACAAACGGCCTCGCAAGGCCTCCACGGGGATGATGTACCACGTTTCTTCTGGAAGAACGTAGATGACCAGAAAATCAATCTCGTCCTTGGTATACGCAACCTTATTTTTTCCCTTTGCCTGTGCCTTCGAGGCACGGTGCGTGCTATCGATGTAGTAGATGCCCGGGCAAGTGGTTCCGCTTGTCGTTTTAATCTGGACCCGCAAGCAACGATTGCCGTTGTCCACGATGCGGTCGTACTGCTGCGTCTCTCCACAGGGGTCGGCGACCGAGAAGCCGCGCAGGGCAGCCTGCGCGGTAAAGAGTATCTCGCCCAGCTCCCCCAAAGTTTTGGTGGTCATTCGTCTTTGCTTGGGCCTGACTACTGTGGACTTGGTTGATTGCATTCGCTTCCTCCGCGCAAGAATTGGTCGCAAAGCGCAGGCCTCTACGGCCACGCGCCCGAAGCCTTTGCCTACACGTTCAGAGCCAAAGCCGCATTGGGCAGCAGGGAAACGCAGGAATGGATTTAACTGTTTGGAATATAGAACTTACATCGAAATATTGAAGTTGAAAACCGTGCCCAAATACTGGCACTGTGGCCGTGGTTTGGCACTTCCCCAAACGCACACACCGCCGCTTCCCAATTGCCGCAAGATTCTGCACATCGAGCTCTACGTGGGGGACGGCCGCCCTCGGCCGTCCAACGCCCAAACAGCTTGTCATCCCGACCAAGAGAAGAGGTTGCCTGAGATTGCCGGAGGGGATCTGCAACTAACGCTTTGGACAGCGCAGGCGCGAAGTCTTTTGGGCGGCGCAGGGCTTTGGGCGGCATCTAGTGCCGTGACCGCATGATTGTTATAGCCTAAATCGGGCAATACCCACGTAGGGGCAGGCGCCCTCGCCTGCCCGCCTAGCAAGAATCATGCGGTCACGGTACTAGTGTAGTGGTGGTAGCGCGAACCCGGGGAAAAGTCTCCTTTGTAAATTTACTTGACCCATCCTCAAATATGACTTAAAGTCATATTTGTAAAAAAACATTATGCGAACCAACTGGCACAGCCTTCTCCACGGTCCTGACACTAATTTGGAAGGGATGGGTCGTCGTGAGCGCCGTAGCTGTGAGACGAGGGAGCGGCTTTTCCGCGCGGCCATGACCCTGTTTCGTGATCGTGGTTTTCAGCGCACCACCGTCGAAGACATCACGAACGCCGCGGACGTAGGCAAGGGTACTTTTTTCAATTATTTCCCAAGCAAGGAGCATGTGCTCAGCGTGCTTGGCGAA
>JAYTQD010000043.1:0-2020 GCA_043746935.1 Acidobacteriaceae bacterium
AGCCGGTACGAATCCGTGGTTCTGGGGACAACGATTCCAAACTTACCGGCGTCGCGGCAGGTCAACCGCTTCGCGGCAAGAGGCCCATGTTAAAACGGCCAAAACAAACGGCCGAACATCTCACACCCAGGCCCACGCGATCCGCAAAAACGGTCGACCTCACCGAAGTGTGCCCTGAGCAAGATGACGAGGCCGAAACAAAACTCTCGATTTATCCCGACCTATTTTTCCCTGTCATCCGGAGCGCAGCATTCCCGCGCGTAGCGCGGGAATGCTGCAGTCGAAGAACCCTTGTTCCTTAAACCACCCCTCACCCTCGCAGGTTTCTCACTGGTCCCGACCGCTGGAACCAGCGCAAGAAATGAATTGCAGCCTGGACTCACGATTTCATGGTCTCAGCGGGTTTCGCGAGAACAGGATGGCGTCTCGATCCTTGTACATCGTCCTCCGAACTTCCTCATAGCCAAATTTCTCAGCCAACCGGATGGACGCCGCATTCTCCGGGTGGATTAAGCAAACCGTCCGACCGCGGGCAAAGCGAGCGTCGCCCCAAGCCAGCACTTCGCGGAGAGCTTCGCTGGCATGGCCTTTGCCGTGCGTTGCTGGCGAGAAAATCCATCCCGCTTCCGGCGTGTTCTCAATTGAGGGCTGAATGTCTCGCTTGTAGTCGGCAAATCCCAGCTCGCCAATGTAGCGGCCCGTCTCTTTTTCCTCGACCGCCCAATAACCGAAGCCCATTAGCGACCAGTGACCGACGTAGCGCAGCAGTTTTGTCCATGTCTCTTCTTCGGTGAGCGGTTGGCCACCGATGTAGTGCGTGACGACGGGATCGGCCCACATTGCGGCGCACGCGGCAAAATCGTCCAAACGATGGGCGCGCAGTTGGAGGCGCTTGGTTTCAAGAGCAGGAGCTTCTCTTAGCTTCTCCACTTGAGCGTCACCGGCCCGGGCATCGGATGGCGCATTTGAGCGCCGGTGCGCCGGGACTCCAGATATTCATTCTTCAATTGGAAATACCATTTCGCTGGCCGGTCGGCATCGTCGATGAGCATGAGATGCGGGTTATGTTTCAAGCCCTCGGCTTGCTTCTCCATGGTTTCCTGATCTTGCTTTACAAATTTCGCGAAAACAAACTTCAGCATTTCCGGCGCGAAAGGAACCCAGCGAAATAAATTCCACGCCGCCACCACATCAATGCGGCAGCGCTCGCGCGTCACCGGCGTGACCGTGGTCAGACTGGAGAACCAGTACTTGCCCGCGCGAATCGTCTCCACGCGGCGGTTGGGGAGTTCGAAGTCAATGGTGGTCGTGATCGAATCCGCATCGGCGTACATGCGCAACAGCTTGTAGGGCGCGCTGTTCGAGCTGGGCGTGTGCGCCGCCATGCGGAAGCCGTTAGGAATAGGCTCGAAGTTTTTTTGTTTCTCGTGAATGCTATGCCGCTGCCGCCACCACCAGGCCTGATGAACAAAAGGCCCGTGGGCTGGGTCCATCAAGCCGATGATGCCGTGGTCGATGTTGCAGGCGAGGTCGGCAACGAGATACGCGGTCTTGTATTTTTCGCTAAACGTGGGCACACGCGGCGCGGGTTCGGTGGGCTCCGCCGCGCGGGTAAAGCCTGCGCCCGCCAGCCCCGGCTCGGGCATGAACACCCAGATGAAGCCATCATGCTCTTCGCAAGCATGGCTGCCGGCGTAGATGCGATCCACCCGCAGTTTTTTCTCTTGATCCGCGGTGAGTGACGGAATTTCCGTGCATTGTCCAGAATGACAGTCGAACTTCCAGCCGTGATAACAGCACTCGACTTGCTTGCCATCGAACTGCCCATCGGACAGCGGGATGCCGCGATGCGGGCAGGAATCGCGCATGGCAAAGGCCTTTCCACTGCCATCGCGACCAACCACCAACGGTATGCCCAAAAGCTGGGCCTTCTCCATGCCAGACCGCCCCACGCGATCTCCTGGCAGCGCGCGGTACCAAAAACCGTGCAACAGCAGAGCATCCGGCGTTTGGCGCTGCG
>JAYTQD010000044.1:0-14100 GCA_043746935.1 Acidobacteriaceae bacterium
CAGAGCAACGATCCGAAGTCCGTCAAGGTCGATATCAGCGGCGGAACAGGCCTGGACATCGCCTGGAAAGACGGCCACCGTTCCAGCTACTCATTCGTCTTCCTGCGCGATGCCTGCCCTTGCGCGCTCTGCGACGATGAGCGCGATAAGGTCGGACGCAAACCCGGAGAGCCGCCAGCGCTGCCTCCGGGAGCCTTGCCCATGTTCAAAGAAAAAGCTCGGCCTTCGCACGCCGAGCCAGTGGGCCGCTACGCTATTCGTTTCAACTGGAATGACGGCCATGACTTGGGGATTTATTCCTGGCCGTTTTTGCGCGAGCACTGTCCGTGCGAAGATTGCACCAGCGCTCGAAAACAATAACTCGATGGAGCCTCCCCGATGAATCCAGTTCTCGTAGTCCACGGCGGCGCGTGGGCCATGCCCGACGACATGGTGGACGCCCACAAAAACGGCGTCCGCAATGCCCTCACTGCGGGCTGGAACGTCCTGCAACGCGGCGGCTCGGCCCTTGATGCCGTGGAGGAAGCCATCGTCATTCTCGAAGACGACGAGACTTTCGATGCCGGTCGCGGCAGTTTTCTCAACCGCGAGGGCAAAGTCCAAATGGACGCGCTTCTCATGGACGGCGCCACCCTTCGCGCCGGGGGCGTGGGCTGCGTCGAGCATGTTAAGAATCCTGTTCGCGCCGCGCGCAAAATTCTCAGTGAAAGTCCGCATGTCTACTTCGTCGGCGAAGGTGCGGAAAACTTTGCTCAGGAACACGGCGTTCCACTCTGCAAAAACGAAGATCTCATCATCCCACGCGAGGTCGAGCGCCTGCGCGAATACCAGGCCCAATCCGGAACGCAAAAGCCCGATCTCTTCGCCCCCGCCATCTCGCACGATACCGTCGGCGCGGTGGCCGTGGATAGCAAAGGCAACATTGCAGCCGGCACTTCCACCGGCGGCACGCTAAACAAAGCCCCCGGCCGCCTCGGCGATTCGTCGCTCATCGGCTGCGGCTGCTACGCCGACAATGACACCGCAGCCGTCTCCACCACCGGCTGGGGCGAGCCCATCATGAAGCTGGTCCTAGCCAAGTGGACGGCCGACCGCGTCGGCTCCGGCCATGCCCCTGATCAGGCCGCTTCGGAAGCGATTCACCATCTCAAAAACCGCGTTAACGGCCACGGCGGCATCATCGTTTTGAATCGCAAAGGCGAATTTGGAATTTTCCATAACACGCCAAGGATGGCTTGGGGCCTGCGTTCCGGCGTTCTCGACGTTGTTGGCGTGGAAAAACACTAGACGTCTCGAGATTGTTGGCGACCCGCTCAGGGCTAACCACTTTAACTCCTAATTAACATAACTATTGCTCTGCACGGCCTCGGTGATGTACAACCCGATGCGGATACCTCTGCCGTTGGCGGAGGTGAGTTTTACGCCATCGCAAGCGGCAAAAGCGGCCCGGCCCGCCGCAGTTTTCGGCATCCTCGTCGATGCTGGTTGTAGACGCTTCGTTGCGTACGCTTCGAACCAGAATGGAGAACGGCAATGACACGAATTCTCAGAATCCTGGTACCGGTAGTTCTTCTAACCTTACTGACCGCAATTTCCCAGGCGCAAAATGCGGCCACCAGCGAGCTCCACGTCACCGTGAAGGATCCCAAGGGCGCTGTCGTTACCAACGCCACCGTCGCCGCCCGCGACGAGGGTAAAGCCTTCGAACGTTCCACGTCCGCCAACTCCGACGGCGAGTACCATCTAATCGCGCTGCCTCCCGGCACCTACACGGTGTCCGTCCAAGCCCCCGGCTTCGCCAAGGTGGAAGTCAAAAATGTCACTGTCACCGTCGGTCAGTCGGCGGAGCTGCCCGTCGCCCTCACCATTAGCGCGGGACAGACGTCGATTACGGTGACCTCCGAGGCTGCGCTCATTGAGACCACTCGCACTTCCACCACCGAAACTGTCGATCAGCGCAGCATCGACAACCTGCCCATTAACGGACGCAACTACATTGACTTCACCAAAACGAATTCGCAAGTCGTCCGCGACAACGCGCCGTCCATCGGTGCCGCGCCCACCTCGGGACTCAACTTCGGCGGCCAGCGCGCCCGCGCCAACCTCGTCAACGTAGATGGTGCCGACGCCATCGATAACTCCACCAACGGTGTCCGTTCCACCGTTTCGCAGGAAGCGGTAAAAGAATTCCAAATCATCACCAACGGATATGCCGCAGAGTATGGCCGTGCTTCGGGTGGCGTAGTCAACATCGTTACTCGTTCCGGATCAAACGATATGCACGGGTCCGTGTTCGGCTTTCTTCGTAGTCGTAAGTTCCAGGCCGTGAATCGCTTTAGCAACGTAAAAGACCCTGCGTATACGCGCGTGCAGGCAGGGTTTGCGCTGGGTGGTGCGATCAAGAAGGACAAGACTTTCTATTACTTCGCTTACGAAGGGACACGGCGACATGAGACTGGGTTCTCGTCGATCGGAGCCAACAATTACGGACTGACCGCCTTCGATGCTTCGCCATTTTTCTCCCCAGCACCCGTAGGTTCCATTCAGGTGACCCCGCAGCAAGCGGCGTTTCTCACCGCGATTGAACCTTTGTTTCCGGGCTTGCCCGCTCCCCTGCAGGCGGGCATCCAGAAGTATGTGTTCCTCGCCGGAGGTGGCTCCGGTATCGGCGTCAATGGCACCGATCCGAATGGCTTCGCATTCATCACTCCACCGGTTCCGAACCAACTGAAGCAGTTTCCCACTTCCTGCAATTCCGTCAACTTAACGTGCCAGGGGCTACCAGCTAGCTTCCTTTCGCTCAGTTCGCAAGCTGGGAACTTTCCTGTGTTCGAGGGAACAAGCGTGTATTCCCTGCGTCTCGATCACAATGTGAACGCGAACAATCAGCTAACCCTGCGCGGCAACGTGAGCCCCAGCACTGTGAATGGGATCGAAGTCAATGGGCAAAATGAGACGTTTGGGCAGAACGCGTATTCGCGCACTTCGGCGCAAACCTTCCGTGATGTCGCCGGAGTAGTGCAGGATACGTGGGTTCTCGGCAACAATAAAGTCAACGAGTTGCGTTTTCAGTATGCCCGCCGCGGCCTGCTTTTCAACTACTCCAGCGGACCCGGCGGCGGCAATTTGGCGGCCAATGTTACGGGCTTCGGCTTCCTGGGGCGCGAGCCGTTCAGCTTCATCCGGCGCACGGAGGAGCGGTACCAGGGAACGGACAATTTCTCCTGGAGCATCGGATCGCACGATACCAAGTTTGGTGTGGACTTCAATTATCTACCCCTATCCGCCACTTTCACCGTGAACTATGGCGGTGTCATCAATTTCGGCGGTCTCGACGCATCGTCCTTGGGATTCCCCGATTTGACCACCCTGCTAGGTACGACATTTCCCGGGTTCTCACCTGTCCAAACCTACGGTCTCGGCATTCCCTCGACTTTCATTCAAGGCATCGGCAACCCGCATGACGCCTTCAGCAACAAGCCACTGGGTTTCTTCTGGCAGGACTCCTGGAAGATTCGCCACAACATAACCTTGAACTACGGTGTCCGGTACGACATCGAATTCAGCCCCAAATTCCCGCCACCCACGGGAATACCGGGAGCGGCGTACAACGCATTACGTATCCAAAAAGGGGTCCAGGACGACAAGAACAACTTCGCCCCTCGTGTCGGTCTGGCCTGGGATCCGGCGGGCGATGGCAAGACCGTGATTCGCGCCTCATATGGGATTTTTTACGATCACCCGCTTCTGGGCTTGTACTTCCTCGGAGATGCTTCGGATGGGTCCAAAACCGGCCAACTCCTCTTCGCGGGCGGATCGCCCTGCACCGCTGGCAGCACAAAGCCGAGTCCGTTTAACCTCAACGCCACCAATATTTTCCAGGGGATTTTGGGTGTCACCGGCTGTTTGCCGCCGGGTGTCGACCCCGTGGTGGCTTTCGGATACAACAAGGACCAACAACGTTTCGATCCGTCTCTGACCAGTTCTTTGTTTATCAACCAAAACTATGTGAACGCTGGGTTCCCGCTGGTGTTTCAGCCCTTCGGGTTTCCGCAGGCCAAGAATTTCGTTTTCGCTTATTCCAACCAGGCAAATCTGACTGTGGAACGCGATCTCGGCAAAGGGTTTGGGATCAGCATTGCGTACAACTTCAATGGCGGCCGGCATCTCAATCGGCCAATTAATGCCAATCCGGTGCATGGAGATCTGCTCGTAGCCAACTGGCGCAATGCCGTTGCCGCCGCAAATGCACAAATGCTGAGCCCTACGGACCCCAACTACCCGAGCAATCCGCTTTTTGTGGGATCGGCGGATCCAAGCGTCTTTGCCCCATGCGGTGCAATCGGTCCGAGTCCCTCGCAGTTCTATGTACCCGCGGCCTTGGTCAGCTTCTTCCGGCCGTCCGGACTGAACCCTTCTCTCACCAGTGTGTTCGCGCCATGCCTTCCCTTTGCAGCGGCGGTCATGGCTAGCGAAGGCCTGGGATTGGGAGCGAACGGGGGACACTGCGACCCGACAACTCCAGGTAGCTGCGTTCCTGTTCCGTTTAGCGATATGGCCGCGAACTACTCCAACGGAAGCTCCTTCTACCACGGCTTCTCCGTCAACTTGCGCAAGAATTTCACCAGCCACTATCAGTTCCTGGCGTCGTACACCTGGTCTCACGCCATCGACGACTCCACCGACCTGCAATCGCCGCTCTCGCCGCAAGATAGCTTCCACCCGGAGGCCGAGCGCGCAACCTCCACCTTCGATCAACGCCATCGCTTCGTCTTCAGCGGCGTCTACAATACTGGTCGCGTCGGCGGGGGTGGTATGCGCAGCGCGCTGCTAAGCGGTTGGACTTTCGCGCCCATTATTGATGTCGCCTCGGGCCGTCCCTTCAACATCATCACTACGCAGGACACAACCTTCCAATTCGCCCCAAGCGAAGCTCGTCCGAACGTCGTTCCTGCGGGCACACCGAAAACATCTTGTGGTGATGCCCCCGTTGCTTCCAAATACTCCCCCACTGGCTTCCTGCAAGTACCATGTTTCATTGACGGAAGCTTGGCCGGTAATCTCGGACGCAACAAAGGTATCCGTCCTTGGACGCTCTTCAATGACATCCGTGTCGCGCGCACTTTCCCGCTAGGCGAACGCTTTAGCCTCGAAGGCATCATGGACCTGTTCAACATCGCCAACCGCTACAACGTAGCCGACATCAACCCGCTCTACTCGCAAGCTGGCACGGCCACCGCCGCCTCCGACCCAAGGCAGTTCCAGTTTGCCTTGCGCCTGAAATGGTAATTCCTGTGTGGCGCGGGCGCCCCCGCCCGCGTGGTCTTAGCGTGCTCAATGGTTTCGGTTTCGTATCAGAGCACACCTCCAGACGTGCCGGAACGCCAGGAGAAATGTGCCTTTAGGCGTGGGTATTCCACATAAGTATCGGGTGCACCGTCTTTGTCGCGTTTATCCAGCGACAGAACCTGCCTGAGCGAAGTCGAAGAGGCAGGGAAGTTTGCAGCCTCGCCTACTTCTCCCACACCACCCGATAAATCACCCCACCCGCATCGTCGCTGACATACATGGACCCATCGGCGGCAACCGCGATCCCCACGGGCCTCCCCATGTGAACGCCCTTCTTTGTCTCTCCCGGCTTCAGCCAGCCCGTGATGAAGTCTTCCACACCCTTCGGTTCGCCCTTCTCATCCATGCGCACGCGAATGATCTTGTATCCGGTGGGCACGCTGCGGTTCCACGATCCATGTAGCGCCACAAACAAGTCGCCGTGATACTCAGCTGGAAACATATTTCCTGAATAGAACGCCAACCCCAGCGGTGCCGAGTGTGCCTGCAGTTCCACCTTCGGCGGAACTGTATCCTTGCACCGCTCCGCCCCGGGTGACTTCCAAGGATCGGGAATGCGGTTGCCGTAACAATAAGGCCACCCGAAATCGCCGCCGCTTCCGAGGTTGTTAATCTTGTCGGGAGGCAGGTCATCGCCCAGCATGTCACGTCCGTTGTCCGTGCCCCAGATGGTATCGGTCTTCGGACTCACAGCCATGCCCACGGTATTGCGCACGCCGTGCGCGAATATCTCTTGCCCCGTGCCGTCGTCATTGAATCTCATCACGGTCGCGCGCCGCGGGTCCTTTTCAATGCATAGATTGCAGCTCGACCCCGCCGATACATACATCTTATCTTTATGGAACACAATGCTGCGCGAGGAGTGTCCGTCGCCCTCGGGAAGCTTCGCGATCACTTGGCCATTCGTGGCCTTGAGGGTTGGTTCATCCCAGTCGTAACGCCGCAGCTGATGGGTTTCCGCCACGTAGAGCTTACCGTTGTGGAACGCAATCCCTTGTGGTTCGCGCAGCTCCTCCGTCACCACCACCGGTTCGGAGTTTCCCGTGTGCCGGGGATCGGGAAATGCCAGAATCCTATTTTCCGACACGTCCGATGCCAGCAGCACGCCACCCGGACTAAACGTCAACAAACGAGGTTCTTTGCTGTGCGCAAATATGCTGATGTGGAATCCCGCCGGCAGCTTCAACTGTCCCAGCTCCAACTTTTCCGCTTTCGTGCAGCTAGCCAAAACCACCAGCAATGCAATCGTCGAACCCTGCCGCATCGCTCTACTCATACCCACCCCCCTCAAAATGTCATTAGATGCAACGATTTCTTCCCAGCTCCACGGGCCGGAGCTCATGGAACGCCTTGCCTAGCCCCCTAGCCAAACCGTAGTTTTTATATCCAGCGTCCGGCAAAATTACCATGCGCAAAGGTTTTCGCTGGGAAACCCGTCAGCTTTGCGCTAGAATTCCCTTGTAAAACAAGCACTTACGGGTGCTTGATCTCAAGCTGAGTTTGGCAGTTCACCTGTTATTAACGTTCCGTAGGACGGATGATTGATATTCCGTCAGACTTCAAGCTGTAGAGCAGTTATAAATCATAGCCTTAAGTAGGCTTTGGCGGAGGAGTTGTTCAGACTCCCCCCTCTCTCGGAGGAAACACATGAAGAACCGTATCGTAACTATTTTGTTTGCCGCGTTGTTCGCGCTGCCGGCACTCGCCCAGACCACCACCCCCGCCGCCGCAGCACCGGCCGCCACCGCATCCGTCAACGCCACCGGCAAGGCGCCGCTGGCCATTGAAACCAAGGAAGGCTTCTGGGGCCGCGTCAACCCATTCGCCCGTAAGAAGTACGTACAGCGTCAGCTGCACCCTGTAGCCGACCGTCTCAACGAGCTCGATGAGCTGACCGCCGGCAATACGCGTTCCATCAAGGACGTCGACGGCCGCGCTCAGACAGGCATCAAGCTGGCTGCTGACCGCGCCAACGAAGCCGACCAGCACGCGATCGACGCCGGCAACCGCGCCAACACCGCCCAGACCACCGCCCAGGCCGCCAACACGCGCCTGACGGGCGTCGAAACGGCTGTCGGCAACATTGACCAGTACCACCCCATCAACCAAGCTGAGATCCTCTTCCGCCCAGGCCAGAACGTGCTCAGCAAGCCTGCCAAGGAAGCTTTGGACGGCATGGCGACCACGCTGAAGAATCAGCGCGGCTATGTTGTTGAGGTGCAAGGCTTTTCGTCCGGCCACGGACAGACCGCCATCGGCAATTCGCAGAAGATGGCCGATGCCGTTGTCCGCTATCTCGTTTTGAATCATGAGATTCCGGTCTACCGGATCTTCGTGGTCGGAATGGGCAACGCGCCGAAGACGGACGCCGACGGCAAGACCATCCGCATCAGCGGTGGCCGTGTCGAAGTCAGCCTGTTGAAGAACAATCTGGATCAGCTCGCCTCCGGCGCCGCCCCCGCCGCCCCGGCAGACCAGCCCGTCACGAAGTAGTTCGCTCGGTAGGTCGTTCAGGCAACTCACCCTCCCCAACGAAGAGCCTCTCGCGAGAGAGGCTCTTTTGTTTTGTTCAGGATACGGGAACCGGTCAGGTGCTCAAGATAGTAGAAATGGAAAATGCGAAGTAAGTAGCTCAATCAATCTAGCTTAAGCTAGATTGAGTTTCGCGAAGGCCCCCAAACTTGAGGTCACAAATTGTGACCTCAAGTTGGGGAAGGGCCAGCTTTGTCCGTGTTGTACTCGAGTCAGAGATTTTCCGATCCAGTGGCGCTCAGGGTTTTGTTCCATGCCGGATATTGGGCGCGTGTTCCAGCAGTAAAATGTTTTGACGGAGGCGATTCTCCTCGCTAAACTCAACTCATGTCACAACCGCGCAAGCGCCCACGCTTAACATTGGTTGCTAAAGTGGAACGAAATATACATTTGCTCCGTGGCCGAAAGGTCATTCTTGATTTTCATTTAGCGGCGCTGTATCAAGTTTCCACCAAGGTTTTCAATCAAGCGGTGAGGCGCAACCTGTCGCGGTTTCCGGATGATTTCATGTTTCAGCTTACGCAGCCGGAGGCGGAATTCTTGAGGTCACAAATTGTGACCTCAAGTTGGGGTGGGCGCAGATACTTGCCGAATGTCTTTACCGAACAAGGTGTGGCCATGCTGGCTTCGGTGCTGAAGAGCAAGCGGGCCATCCAGGTGAATATCCTGGTTGTGCGGGCGTTTGTGCGTTTGCGCGAGATGATCGCGGCCAGCAAAGACATCAAGGTGCGCGTCGAAAAGCTGGAGCACGAGCACCTTCAGACGGCCTCCATCATCGACGTGCTGGTGGAAGAGATTGACGGCATCACCCGCGAAGTGAAAGAGATGAAAGCACTGCCTCCTGTACCAAAGCGCAGAGCCGGGTTCCACCGGTAGCGCAAACGCGGTGTAACCCGACATTTTCTCCCTTCGATCCAAAACTGGAATTACCCGCAAAAAGTCTGTACTCAGCCATGCAGGAGCATTCATGGCTATACTAAGCAGTCTCCACTTTTTGCGAGGCGCATAGCATGACGATCCAGCACGAGCGGCTTATATCAATCATTGAATTCGCTCAACAATCGGCACGTCTGTCAGCGAGGTCTGCTGCCACGGTCACGCAGCACAACAGCTTCAGTCTTTTCGAGCACAAGGCTCAAGGCCGTCCTGCTGTCCATTTCAATGAGACGGAGCAGGGTGCAGACCGAGAAATTTGGCTGGCAGTGGAACGGTTACATGAGACGGCACCTCCCGACTGCCAAAACGGGATTCTCCGGTCCTGGATTACCGTGGGTACAGGCCCCGATATCGAGCCGACGCTAAGAACCGGAGTGCAGGAAATACTGTTGCTAGAAGCCGAACGGCTGGCGTCGAGAACAACCGAGCACTTCTCCCAGCCGACACCCCACCCTTCCACGAGACTACTGCAACTCGATGATTATTCGCTTCGCGCTGAGGTCCAAGATGCGTTTCGTGCCTATCTGGATTCTGCCTGGGTGCCTTGGTCGAAAGAGGAGAAGAAGCGCCGTGAGACAATCCGACTTTACGCGCAACTCTTTACTCTGAAACAGCAGTTAGATGGTGGTCTTCTCGAAGCACCAATCGAGCTTGTCTGGGGCGTCGGAATTGCGACCTGGCAAAGCGACGGCACGTTGATTCAGTATCCACTTCTCACCCAGCCTGTTGAACTTCTACTGAACGAAATTACATCGACTATCGAGGTGACCCCACGGCAGGGCGAACCGCGTCTCGAAACAGATTGCTACGCTTCAGCGGACAATCCAGGCCTACCTACTCTTGAGAAAAAGCATAAAGAGTTCTTTGCATCTGCATCAGCCAGTTTTTCTCCCTTCGACCGAGGGAGCTTTGAGCCTTTGCTTCGGATGGCGGTAACTTACCTTGATCCCAACGGTGAGTATTGGGCAGATCAAGTTGCAGCCGAGGATCGCACGCTTCCAGAAGCTGCCGCGAAACTCAGGATCACGGACACCTGGGTTCTTTTTGCTAGGCCCAGAATGAACAATGTCTTCATCCAAGACCTTGAGAACTTCAAAACCAAGTTTTTGGATACCAAAAATGAGTTGCGCTTGCCACGGGCCGTCAGTCAGGTTGTTTCTGAACCGAGCACGGAAAATCCAGAGATTTTCCTTCCACAATTCAGGGGGCTATCAGCACCTTCATCCTCCGGGCAACGAGAAGAGAGCGGCAAGGCATCTGACCTTTACTTTCCAAAGCCCTTCAACGACGAGCAGGTTCGTATCCTTCAGCTTCTGGAAGTATCGGATGGGGTCGTAGTCCAAGGCCCTCCCGGTACAGGAAAAACCCACACAATCGCGAATGTGATCTGTCATTATTTGGCCAGCGGGAAAAAAGTGCTTGTCACTTCGATGAATGCACCTGCCTTGGGGGTCTTGCGCGAAGCTCTTCCAATCGACATTCAGCCTCTTGCCATCTCATTGCTTACGTCAGAACACGAGGGAATGAAGCAATTTGAGCATGCTATTCAGAAAATCGCTTCCGAGGTCCAGTCACTTGATCGACAAGCCACCGCGCGGGATATTTGCCGGCTTGAAGAAACCCTCGACATTCTTCATGCGAAATTGGCTAACGTAGGCCACGAAGTGGAGAGGTGGGCAAGAGCAAATCTTGAACCGATGTTCATGGATGGAGAGCGGATAGGGGCTTACGAAGCAGCTATAGAAATCGTAGAGGCCCAAGAAAACTACACTTGGCTCGTTGATTCTTTGACTATCGATGACAGATGCAGCCCCAAGTTCGGTCAAGAAGACATCCTGCGCCTTCGCGAGGCACGGCGGGCTCTCGGGGGTGACATTGAATATGTGAATCGGCCTGTACCCGAGATGTGCGATTTCCCAGCCCCTGAAGTGTTACTGCAAGCGCATCGGGATCTAAGCCGATTAGAGATGCTTGAGGCCGAGGTCCGACGCGGTGCCGTGCTCGAACTTGCGGAAGACGGCGACGGAAATCTTGCACAAGCAACTGCTCTGCTGTCTGACATCCGTGAATTTAGGCTGATCTCAACAGAGGTCGCTGAAGCCAACGTTTCGTGGTCTGGGGCTCTCAAACAGCAATTCTCGCGCGGGGACGCGAACGACGGAACTCTCCGTGTCCTCGAACAACTCGGGACTGAGCTGTCAAGCGCTGCATTGAGGAGGGAAGCATACCTCTCGAAACCAGTCAGCGCGCCCCCAGCAGTAATTGAGCAAGACGAACTTTTTGGGGCGATCACAAACTTGTCCGAGGGTAAGCGACCATTCCCTGCATTTGGATGGTTTGCTACGTCTGAGCAAAAAGACCTCATCAATTCCGTATCCATAGTTGGGCATTCTCCCGAATCCAATGACGACTGGAAACACGTACTCGAGTTCTTGCACCTCCAAAAATCTCTACAGCAGCTTGCGATTCGATGGAACGCTATAGCGGGCGAGCTGAACCTCGACCGAGTTCACGGGCATGAACCTGATGATGGTCTTAACGCGGCCAAGTTGTACAAACTTGTCGAGAAAGTTAAGGAATGTGCAACACGCGACGGACGATTGAGGGAGTCAGCTCGTCGCGTTGTTCCTCGCAGCCAGGTGGCTTTAAGTTCCGAAGTAATCGGCACTGCGTTGGAGGAACTAGAGCGCTCTTTGCAGCAACACCTCACGAAGAAACGGCTCGCGCATGTCTGGGCTGTGAAGCAGGGTCTCTTCCAGAGGCTTGAAGGGAAAAATGGCGCTATTGCCAACCGACTTCGCGACTTTACGACTCACACTTTCGGCAATCTAGCCATCAGTCAGAACGATTTGCAATCTACATGGTCCGATCTGATGCTGGAACTCAGACGTATTCACGGACTGCGGTCGCACCTCGCCGTCGTGGCAGAAGTGACTGAGCAAATTGCATTGTGCGGCGCTCCAATTTGGGCCGAGGCACTGCAACACCCCGTGGGATCTCAGCTTGACCATTTGTTGCCTGATGATTGGCACACAGCTTGGAGGCACCGCCGAATGGCGACCCGCCTGGCTGAGATAGACCAGCAGGAAAGACTAAATGAGCTTTCCGATCAAAGAAAAACACTGGAAGCCCAACTCGCGGAAGCGTACAAGGACATTGTCGTGAAGCGTACCTGGCTCAAGTTGGCCGAGCATGCTTCGCCAAAAATTCGCGCTGCCTTGCAGGCTTATTTAAATTCCATTCAAAAGATTGGGAAAGGCACCGGTATTCGCGCCCCACGTTATCGCGCAGATGCAAAGCACGCGGCTGCCGAGGCGAATCCAGCCGTCCCATGCTGGATTATGCCGCACTTCCGTGTCTCCGAATCGATTCCCTGTGAATTGGGGTGCTTTGACCTCGTAATTATTGATGAGGCGTCACAGTCTGATTTGACGGCACTGCCGGCTCTCCTTAGAGCGGAGAAAGTCTTGATTGTGGGGGACGACAAACAGGTCTCACCGGAAGGTATTGGGTTAGAGGAGAAAAAAGTTAAGAGCTTGATGGAACGCTTTCTCGGCAGTCAGGTGATGACTGTTCGTGCCCAACTCTCGCCCGAGCGGTCTATTTACGATCTGTTTAAAGTTGTGTTTGCCAGCAGCACCGTGATGCTGAAAGAGCATTTTCGTTGCGTTGCTCCCATCATCGAGTATTCCAAACGAGAGTTTTACCACCATGAGCTCCGGCCACTTCGGAGACCTAAATTATCGGAGCGCTTGGACCCATGTCTAATTGATGTGATCGTCGAAGATGGGTTCAGGCGTGGCGATATCAATCGACCAGAAGCTCGATTTATTGTGGAGGAAATCAAGGTACTTGTTGACGACCCAAGCTTCAAGGATCGCTCCATCGGTGTGGTCTCTTTGCTGGGAGGCAAGCAAGCTCGTGAGATTCGGCAAATGTTGATGGACGAGGTTGGACTAAGTGCCATAGAACGGCACCGGATAGTCTGCGGAGATGCTCGAGGATTTCAAGGAAAGGAGCGCAGCATCATGTTCCTTTCGATGGTGTGTGCGCCGAATGAGGGTAAGATATCGCCGCTTGTCCGAGACACCTTTGCTCAACGATTCAACGTCGCGGCGAGTCGTGCTCAGGATCGGATGTATTTGGTAAGATCCGTGGGACCTGAGCACCTCGCAGAGGTGGATCGATTGCGACGTGGTCTTATTGCCCACTTCTCCTCGCCGTTTGTTCAGGATGAAATCAGAGTGGAAGACTTGAGGCGGTTATGCGAGTCTCCTTTCGAGTGCGAGGTCTACGACCGCCTTACAGAACGCGGTTATTGCGTAACCCCGCAAGTCCCCGTCGGGCAGTTTCGCATTGACATGGTTGTGGAAGGACTCAATGATGCGCGACTCGCCATCGAGTGTGACGGCGACCGCTATCATGGTCCTGACAAGTGGACTGAAGATGCGCAACGTCAGCGGATCCTTGAGCGTGCAGGGTGGGTCTTCTGGAGGTGCTTCGCATCTGCTTGGGTTCGTCGGCGCGATGAGCTCTTGAAAGACTTGTTAGCCACTCTTGGGCGGCTAGGAATTGAGCCATGTTCCGCCGAGTCCCGTCCTCGAAGCATTCATACGGAGCAACGTACGATTTCAATTTCCGACCGTGAAAGCTCAGCTTAAAATTCAGTTAGGAAGTCCCCGCCCTGTCGCACAGAACGCGACAAGGACGGGGCACCCCATGCGTCAAATATTTATCGAGAAGTTGAGGAAGAGTACCCAATTACCGAATCGCGGATTTCTTCGGGCGTTTCTGTAGCAGCACGACCACGTGCGCCACGGCGGCGTTGTCGGTGTTCAGGCCCTCGGGCGTCTTTGCTTTTAGACCGACGCAGTCCTCGGGAATGCCGAGTAAACCGGCTACGCGGGTGCGAATTTGAGCGGCGTGGGGGCCAATTTTGGGGGCGTTCAGAATTAGCGTGGAATCGAGGTTGGAGACGGCGTATCCGGCTTTGGCTACGCGTCGCAGGGCTTCTTGCAGGAAGAGGACCGAATCCGCGCCTTTCCATTGCGGATCGGACGGAGGGAACAGCGTTCCAATATCGGGTCCAGCGATGCCGCCGAGCAAGGCATCGGTGATGGCGTGCAGCAGAACGTCGCCGTCGGAATGGCCGCCGAGGCCCTTGTCGTAAGGGAGCTTGACGCCGCCAATGAGAAGCGGGATGCCGGACTTGAAGGCGTGAGAGTCCCAGCCGAATCCGATTCTTGTTTCCAATGTGGACGTTGTTGTCTTTGCTTTGGCCAT
>JAYTQD010000045.1:0-2018 GCA_043746935.1 Acidobacteriaceae bacterium
ATTCAGGCGAAGCTTCGCAACCTGCGTACGGGAGCCATTTTCGAGCACCGCTTCCGCTCTCCCGATCCCATTGAGCGCGTTATTGTGGACGAAGAGAAGATGGAATACCTTTACACCGATGGCGATTTCTACTGCTTCATGAACACGGAAAACTACGAGCAGATGCAGCTCGGGCGGGATATTTTGGGTGACGCGGTGGATTACCTAACGGCGAATCTACAGATTACCATCGAGTTTTTCGATGGCAAGGCCGTAGGCATTGAGCTGCCACAGACCGTGGAGCTTAAGGTAGTGGAAACCGAGCCCGGTATGCGCGCCGCGACCGCCAGCGCCGTGACCAAGCCGGCCAAGCTGGAGACGGGGCTGACGGTGCAGGTGCCGGCCTTCATTAACGAAGGCGACGTAATCCGCATCGATACTTCCGAGGGCGCGTATCTCTCTCGCGCCTAGCTTCGCAGGCGGATTCCAGAGTAAAATCTCGCTGGCATGACGGAGTCCAACCAAGCCCGGACGAACGAGGCTCGCCGCTACACTGTGCGCGGACGTGTTCAGGGGGTGGGGTTTCGCTGGTTTGTCGAGGCGGAAGCGCACAAGCTGCAAATCGCAGGCTGGGTTCGTAACACATCGGATGGCGCCGTGGAACTGCTTGCCGTAGGCACGGGTGCCCAACTTGCCGCACTGCAAGCCAAGCTCTGGCAAGGCCCTCGGGCCGCGCGCGTGGATGCCGTGGAAGAACGTCCAGCCGATGTGCCGGAAACCGGGCCTGCCGGCAGCACAACCTTTCGTATTGAAGGAACTTGGTAAGGGAGCTTAGGGAATTCGAAGATGACTTCAGACCAGTTAAAGGCAATGATCCGCGAGATTCCCGACTTCCCGAAGCCAGGAATCCTTTTTTATGACATCACGACTCTTCTCAAAGAAAAGCTAGGTTTTGCCACCCTGGTGGACCAGCTCTCCGAGCACTACATTGGGCGGGACATCGACCTGGTGCTAGGCATGGAGGCGAGAGGCTTCATTTTTGGGCCGGCGGTGGCGTATCGGCTGTCGGCGGGGTTTGTTCCTGTGCGTAAGCCTGGGAAACTGCCTGCGCCAGCGGCGAGCGTGAGCTATGACCTGGAGTATGGCAGCAACACCCTGGAGGTCCATAAGGACGCGATCCAGAAGGGCCAGCGCGTAGTCATTGTGGACGACTTGCTGGCGACCGGGGGTACGGCTGAGGCGACGGTAAAGCTAGCCCAGTCGCTGGGTGCTGAGATTGTGGGTCTGGCTTTTGTGGTGGAATTGGACTTTTTGAAGGGCCGCGACAAGCTGAAGGGCCACGAGGTGTTTTCGCTGCTGAACTACGACAAATAGGGTGGGAGATGGACTGAGGCGTTAGGACCGCCTAGAGTGAACGGTTCCCATGGGAGCGCCGCCCTGGCGAACTGCTTACCTGTTTTTTACTTGATCTTTACGAGGGCGGCTGTGGTGTTGATGACGGCAGCCCAAAAACTGACGCTAACGAACAGCGCCGCGCCAAGTCCGAGGATGGCAGTCCAGTTGACCCGGACTCCGCCGAACTCTCTGATTCCATTCACAAATTGACGCATAGTACCTCCACCTGGGGTGGCCTGGGGGCCTAAATATCCTACATGCGATGTTTTCGTGAGATGCATGAGGGCTGCCATTGTTTCAATTGCGTTAACTTCTTGTCAAGTCATAGGGTTGGGAGCAAGGCTAGGCCAGCGAAGGTGAGAGAGCTAGGTAAGAATTCCCAGGAGCGGAGGCAATTTCGTTCAAAACGGGACTAGGCAGCTGGGGTTTCCGAGATTACGAGGTGCGCTTCTTGCGTGAGGTAGCTTTTGCGCCGGAACCAGTCTTCCATGGCTTCCTGGAGCTGGTCGAGCGGGACGGCGGTTCCCACCTCCATGCGTCCGTCGGCGATGGGCAGGGTGTCGTCGAAAACCGAGGCGTTGGTGAAGTTCCGCATGGAAAAGTTGTCCAGCCACTTGAGGGGGCAGGGGTGGCGCTGGCCGTCG
>JAYTQD010000046.1:0-2017 GCA_043746935.1 Acidobacteriaceae bacterium
CAACAGGCTGCTATGCCAGCCCAAGCCAGCGGCCTGGGGTATGCACGCAACGCAACAAGCCAAGCCCCAACGGGCTACGCCGTGAAGGATTTTGTAGCCAATCTCGCCAGAGATTGGGGCATTGGGGTCGACTTCCACCCCCAAAGCCCCAAGGTCTGGCGACCTTGGCTACGTGGATAAAAATCCTTCACGGCGTTGCCCGGAGGGGCTTACGCGCGGCGACTGCGTCGCACATGACCTTTCCTTTCCAAAATCAAAGTTCGTTACGCACGTCAGGCGGTGCCTGACTTGCTAAAAACTGCGACTTTGGGATCGTCGAAATGTCTGGTTCCTCACCAGTAACTGTGGGTAGTTTTTCGAGTTTGAAGCTCAGCTCGGGCTCGACAGAAGGGGGCCGCCCCCTCCACCTTCGCCTTCACACCGCCCCGGCAGTTGCGAGGGCGATGCGAAGGCGAAGGCGGAAGGGGCTAACCGGATCTGCCGGGAAAGATGTCAGACAAGTGCATCCTGTGGTCCAGACGGTACGATTGGAGTTGCAAATACTTCAACGTGCCCCCGGGAGCCCACAGGATGCAACTGAAGACGATCCTCAATCGTGTCGAGAAACACAAGTCTTTCGTGTATGGAAAGGTTCGATTCTCCTTCAAAGGCGGACGCTTGTCGCTGGTGGTGAGCCTGCGGCCGCGGCGGGGAAGCCGTCCGATGTGTGCCGGCTGCGGCCGTCGCGGGCCGCAGTACGACCGGCTGGCTCCCCGACGTTTCGAGTTCGTGCCGTTGTGGGGATTGGCGGTGTTTTTCGTGTACTGCATGCGGCGCGTGGACTGCCGTCGGTGCGGGGTGAAGGTGGAGCAAGTGCCGTGGGGAGACGGAAGATGCCATCTGACAAAGACGTACCGCTGGTTCCTGGCAGGCTGGGCGAAGCGGCTGGCCTGGCAGGAAGTGGCCACCGTGTTCCATACCAGTTGGCAGAGCGTGTTTCGGTCGGTGCGACACGCGGTGATGTGGGGAGTCGTGCATCGGAAATGGGGATCGATCACCGCGATCGGCGTCGATGAAATTGCCTGGCGCAAAGGGCACAAGTATCTCACGCTGGTGTACCAGATCGACGAGGGGTGCAAGCGGCTGCTATGGATCAGCCGCGATCGGACGGAGGAGAGTCTGAGGCGCTTCTTCCGCATTCTGCCGCAGAAGGTCGCGCGACGAATCCGGTTCGTGTGCAGCGACATGTGGAAACCCTACCTGACGGTCATCGCCGAATACGCCAGCCAAGCCGTGCATGTACTCGACCGGTTTCATGTGATGATGCACTTCAGCAAGGCGATCGACGAAATCCGGGCGGAAGAATCCCGGCAATTGAAACGGGACGGGTACGAGCCGGTGCTGAAACACTCGCGGTGGTGCCTGCTGAAGCGGCCGGGGAACCTGACGCGGAAGCAGACCGTGAAGCTGGCCGAACTGGTGAAATACAATCTGCGGTCGGTGCGGGCCTACCTGCTCAAGGAAGAATTCCAACGGTTTTGGGGATACGTCTCGGCCGGCTGGGCGGTGCGATTCCTGGACGAATGGTGCAACCGCACCATGCGGTCCCGTCTGGAACCGATGAAGAAAGTGGCTCGCATGTTGAAAAAACATCGCAGGCTGATTCTCAACTGGTTCCACGCCCGCGGCACGATTTCGGCGGGCGTTGTCGAGGGCTTCAACAATAAAGCAAAACTGACTACCAAAAAGGCGTATGGCTTCCGCACCTATCCCGCCATCGAAATCGCCCTGTATCATCAACTTGGTAACCTACCCGAGCCGAAATTCACCCACAGTTTCTGGTGACGAGGCCAAAACAAAAGGGAAAGAAGCAAAATGAACTGGATATGACGCCACCGGAACCGGATTCGATGGATTGGTATCTTTATAAGGCGAAGGGCATAGAAATGGCCCGAACGAACGCGGATATTCAAGCCAAATTCATCATTCAGGCGAACGCAGCCAAAGACAAATTCGTTGCTTACTACATTGTGACGGC
>JAYTQD010000047.1:0-5378 GCA_043746935.1 Acidobacteriaceae bacterium
TACGCACCAGCCCTAAAGCCTCGTCGAACCGTCCTTCGCGCCGCAGAAATAAGGCCAACAAAATCTTGGCATCAATGCTGGCCTCGCCGCCGCCTTTCGACGCCGCATACAACTCCTCAATCCCGCGTTCCTTGTTCCCGCTAAACCCGACCGCCGCCGCCGCCACCTTCACCGCCCACGGCAAACTTCCCACCACATAGTCGTGCGTTCCCACAATTAGCTTGGCATCCGTGAACGCGGGAGAAAGTTCCAGCACCCGCTCATGATCATGCCGCGACCCCACCGCCGAGCGCAGCGCCGTCAGCCATGACCGGTCAATCAACCCCGTGTAGCTCGACCGCATCCCCCGCGTCACGCCCCGCGCGTAGAGAGTTTCCACGTCGTTTGGATTTGCCTGCAGCCGCGATTCTTCCAGCCCCGCTGCCTCATCCAGCAGTTCCTTAATCTTCCGTTTCGCCTCAGCCGTCGCCGGACGCTGCGGCGTTCCAATAAATTTATCGCTGGCATAGTCCGCCGGGTCCAATGCCCCCATCCGAAACAACTCTCGTATCAGATAAGTATTCGCCAGATTGTTCACGGTATAGGGATCCTGTGGATGCTGCGCTGCCACCTTCTCCAGGTCCGCCAGCGCCCGCTCATAATCCATGTTGTAAAACCGCTCCAACCCGCTGCGAGTCACCGCATCATTCGGACGAAATGCCGGCAAGTCCGCCGCGCTCATCGGCAGCGCCGCCAGAGCCATTGCCACCATCCACAGTCGCGTTGTGCCTGTACTCATTCGCCTCAGTATAGACAAGCGGCGCGCTGGCGCATCCACCCAAGCCTGAAAAATAGTTCCAAATTTTGCTTGACAGAGGGAAAACCATCGGACTACAGTCCCTGCTAGACAAAATGAAACGAAAGTAGAAATAGCTATACGAAGTAAAAATCGTAATGATAGAAAACGCCTACTTCGCCTCACTTAAAACTCAGGAGACTCTGCCATGTCACAACGCCCGGCCGTAGGTTCCACCAGCATTCAGCAATGCTCATCTCTCTTCGTCTGCGCTCTTTTTGGTCCTGTCGTTCGCATGTCTATCTTGCGGTTCCGCCCTCGGGCAAACTACTTCCACCCTGGTTCCGAGTTCTTACGTAACGACCAGTGGCACCAGCGGCGGACAGCCCGTCGCCAGCTCCATCGATCTTCTCGACGAAACCGGCACGACCAATACCTGGGCCAAGTACGTCGAGTTCCAGACCACCGCCACCGATCAAGCTCGCGATGGCAATATCAGCGGCAACACGCTGTATAACATCTCATCTTTCGGCAACCCGGCTTACGGTAACGCCTACGCCGCCGACGGCATCTACTGTGACGGCTGCACCCGCGTCACCATTGAGCCAACATCATCCGCAATACCGACTTCGCTTTGGAAGTCGCCAGTGAGTGGCCCGGCAAAACCAGCAGCTTCGTCACCGTCCGTGACAACCTGGTCTACAACAACAATGCCTCCGGCCTCACCATCGGCGGCTACGACAATAAGCGCGGCGGTACCGACAACTGCACCTTCGTCAACAACTCCTTCTACAACAACGACACCAAAAATACCGGTGAAGGTGAGTTCCAAATCCAGTACTTCGCCACCAACAACGTATTCAAAAATAACATCGTCTACGCTGGCGCGCAGAACCTGTTCATTTACAGCTATACGACATCCTCGGCCAACCCCGTCGATGCCGATTACAACCTCTATTACTCGGCGGGAGGAGCTGCCGCCAGCTCCTGGACCTGGAACGCCACCGCCCGCGCCGGATACGCCGCCTACCAGTCCGCTTCGGGCAAAGACGCGCACTCCGTCTTCGCCAACCCGCAGTACCTCAGCCTAACCACTCCCGATTTCCACGTAGCGGCCGCCTCGCCAGCCGTCAACTTGGGGACCAACCTCGGCGCCACGGTGGAGGGCGCTGCGGACTTTGCCGGAAACGCTCGTGTCCAGGGCACCAACATCGATATCGGCGCCTACGAGCAATAAGCCGTCCGTAGAATCCGACCGAAACCGAACCGCCCCGGCAAGGGGATCGCCGGGGCGGTTTTTTGTCACCCAGCTCCCGGAACCAGACTGGCTATTCCCCTCAATTCAACGACTAAGGACAATCGTAAGGTCGCAATATGCACAGAGGCGAAAATGCAGTCTGACAGTAAAACTTGCCTCGTTGCGAACAGCGCCCTCCCCCGGCTTAACTGTATGTGCAAGTAAATAAGTATGTTTATAGGCGCACGCGTTTGGCGGATGGCGTGCCCAATCACTGGCAATCCCCCGAGACAGCACGATCTTTCGAACTCGATATGCCTGAAGTGATCCAAAACGCGACGCAAGAATTCTGGCACTCCCCCGTCCGAAGAACGCAGCCCATCCAGCCCTCCCCCGCTGGTTTCGTCTCCGCTTGCCCCGAATGTGGGGCCGAATTCGTCCCGGGCGCAGCTTTTTGCCACGCTTGCGGTGAAACTCGTGGCCTCTCGTTCTCCTCCGGCTGGATCAGCCGCTTTGAAATCAGCAGCTTACAAGGAATGTTCGGCCTCTCCCTGGCTCCCCTGGTCGCTTTTTTCCTGGGCCTAGCTTGTGCCGCCGCCGCTCTTCTGGCTGGCGTGTTTTCCAATCCCCAAACCATCCTGGACTGGCAGGTTGTGCAGTCCTGGCGCATCGAGTGGTTGCTCGCCTCGGTTGCCGCGTTCGTCGCTGGCATTCTCCTGAAGTGTTCTCCCCCCCGCTAACCTGTTCCAATTGTGACTACAGTAACAAGATTTCCCCCTGTAGATGCGATAGCGTGAGCTAGGCGCGAGACATCCCGCCAGAACAGCGTCCTTCGGGATGCCGAGCACATAGTTCGCCTATGGGAATCCGACCTGACAAGCGATTTGGACGTTACGAAGTCGTTGCCGAAATTGGCCGCGGCGCCATGGGCGCCGTCTACAAAGCCCGCGATCCCAAAATTGACCGCTTCGTTGCCGTCAAAGCCATCTCCGCAATTTCGCAAAGTCCCGACGAAGAGCGAGAGTATCGCGAACGCTTCTTCCATGAAGCCCAAGCCGCCGGTCGTCTGCTTCACTCCGGCATCGTCGCCATCTTCGACGTTGGTGAGGAAGGCGAGACCCGCACCCCTTACATTGTCATGGAGTACGTCGCCGGCCAATCTCTCAGCGGTTTGCTTTCCGGTGAGACCAGCAAACTACCCCTCGACATCGCTCTCAGGCTGACGGAGGAAATTGCTCTGGCCCTCGATTGCGCGCACGAGCAGGGCGTAGTCCACCGTGACATCAAACCCGCCAACATTCTTCTCACCGACGACGGCCACGCCAAAATCGCCGATTTCGGCATCGCCAAACTCAATCTTTCGAACGTCACCTTGCCCGGCCATGCCCTCGGCACGCCCGCCTACATGTCGCCAGAACAAGTTGACGGCATGGCGGTTGACGGGCGTTCCGACCTGTTCTCGTTAGGGGTCATCCTCTACAACATGGTCACCGGCTACAGGCCGTTTCAAGGCACCAGCGCTGTCACCGTCTGCTATAAGGTCGCTAACTCCAATCCACTTCCGGCAACGTCATTTGACCTCAGCCTGCCCGCCGAACTCGACCCCGTCATCACCCGTGCCCTCGCCAAGAACCCGGCCCAGCGTTATCAGCGCGGCGCCGATTTCGCCCGCGACGTTCGCGACTTGCGCCTGCATCTCTCCGGCGAATCGAGTCCAGTCCCGGTGCAAGCCAATCCAGCTCCCAGTCCCAAAGTCGCGCCCACAACCGCCGAGCCCGCTCCCAAGCGCCCGTCTAACCGCACCGTGCACAAGTCCTCGCCCCAGCACGCAGCGCTAGCGTCCTACGGCATCGCAGCCGTCTTGGTCTTGGGGATTTGTGTTTTCATATTCGGAATACCTTTCCACCGCAACGCCAGCGCCGCTAAGCCAGCCGCCCCCGTCACCGTCTCGCATCCCGCAATCAAACGGCCCGAGGTTATCGCCGCCGACACCGTTTCTCATATCGCTCCTCCCGTTGCACTACCCGAGCCAA
The DNA here is from genome assembly GCA_043746935.1 of Acidobacteriaceae bacterium. Classification (GTDB taxonomy): domain Bacteria; phylum Acidobacteriota; class Terriglobia; order Terriglobales; family Acidobacteriaceae; genus JANXUC01. Next base: position 4,046 of record JAYTQD010000047.1, read on the forward strand.
TTCCGTCCGTAGCAAAGGCTCAACCCGTCGCCACGCCAAAAGCCAGACCCGTCGCAAAAGTTCACACTCCACCCGCGCCGCCGGCCACTCCGCCACCCGCTCTGCCAGCACCTACAGTCGAACTTACGAAACTCAAGATCGAAGTCCAACACCACTTCGCCACAGGCAAGCTCTCCCTCTGGGTCGATGAAAAACTCGCCTATTCCACCGACCTTCACGGAGAATCCAAGAAACGCCTCGCCATCTTCCACGGTTTGCAGGGAGCCGACTCCGCCGAAGTCGAAGTCCCCGCCGGCTCGCACACTCTGCGCGTGAACGGCCAATCCACCGCCAACGATTTCGACGAATCCAAATCCATCACCACAAATTTCGTCATCGGCGCAGAAAAAGTCCTACGCGTGGACTTCGAAAAAAATAACCGCGAAATGCACCTAGTCTTGCGCTAGCCGCTTCGCCACAGGCACCACAAACTTCAACCCAGTATGCGTTTCGGAAAACCGCGCCACCTTCACATCCTTCAACCCCGCCGCACGCCCCGATTCCAACACATCTTTCTCGCGAATCACTTCCACACCTTTCGGATAAACAACCCACAACCCTCCGTCAGGCTTCAACCCAACCACCAGTTTCTCAAGCCGTGCCAAATCCGCAGCCGTCTCAGCCGCGAAGAAAATCAGATGAACTTTGCCGGCAGTCTCGCGAACCCCTCCCGCTAGCAATTCTTTCCGAAAGTCCCCTCCGAACCCTCCCGCCAGCCGCACCTCTAGCCCTCGCTTCACTCCCAGCTTCTCCAGCAACGACGGTGGATGCAGAATCTTCTGCGCCCACTTCTCCGCTGCCTTCCCCAAGTCGAACTCCGCCGGGCCGCCAGCAAATTCCAGAGCAAGAACACCGTCCGCGGCCTTCACGCTTGTCAAGTCCTCGAATAAAACCTTCAACCGGTCCCCGCCACGAAACAGTATGTGGTCACTTTCCAAATGCGCCTTCCCCACAAACATCCGCTTCCGGTAACGCAGCTTGCATGCAATTTGTTGTCCCATCGAGCCTCTCTATTTGGCAACTTGAACAAACTTGTTTCCATTTAAGCATTGAATGGACGCGGATTCGCAAATTGCGCGGGAAACTCGACGTCGCTTCCGATACTTTTTTGAGGTTCGCGTACGGACGACCGGCTCCCAGTCGTCCGGGCAAACTGCCCCATTCAAGCCCTCCATTGGTTTGAGTGCGGCATTTCGCAGGTGTAGACCGGGTGCCCCGTCCTTGTCGCGTTCCCCAGCGACAGGGCGGGGCTTGAGCAAGAAAGCTTTTGGGCGGCGCAGCACTTCAGTGCTGC
>JAYTQD010000048.1:0-5377 GCA_043746935.1 Acidobacteriaceae bacterium
CCGTCCTGCGCGCCAACGGCCGGGGTCGAATCGCCCGCAACGATAGCAATTCCCGCTAGAGGTAAACAAGATGTTGCGGCGGAGTAGGCAACAGCCGAAATAAATCTTCTGCGCGAAAGTCCTTCAAAGTCTCGCATTCTTAGAGCGCTCCTTAAATTCGCCAAATAAATACTATGCCAATGACCTTGTTGACGCCACCGTTCCCGTCAGACCGTTCCCGTCAGACCGAATGGAGAGGACTTTCACGTCCCCATACTCCAATGCATGCGTCAGGCGCTACAAGGGCTTCGATGACGGCAATATCTTGTGGCGGAAAAGTAGCGGGAAAAGTAGGGGACAGCGGGTTGGACTGCAACCCTGGCAGCCCGTGGTGAAAGTCCTGGTACCTGCAACGAAAAGAGGAGATGATCCACAGGGCTGGTCGATAGAATGCGGACATGGCGATGAGGAAGCGGAGTGGCGGGGAGAAGCAGGACGAGATTTGGATTGCGCACACGGAGTTGGCGCGATCTCCGGGGCATCCGTTTTATGAGCGGTTGAACGAGGTGCTGGAGAGCGCGGGGTTCGACGATTTCGCGGACGCGGCGCTTGATCGATCTGGACACACATCGGGCGGTGTTCACGTGGGTGCTGGGATTGCTGGCGGATCGCGGGCTGCTGCAGGGACAGACTTTGGGGATTGACGCGACGACGCTCGAGGCGAACGCGGCGCTGCGTTCGATTGTGCGGCGGGATACGGGCGAGAGTTATGAGGAGTTTCTGCGGGGACTGGCGAAGGCTTCCGGGATCGAAACACCGACGCGGGAAGATTTGGTGCGGCTGGACCGCAAGCGCAAGAAGCGGACCTCGAATAAAGAGTGGAAGAGTCCGGGGGACGAGGACGCGCGCATAGCGAAGATGAAAGATGGGAGCACGCATCTGGCGCACAAGGCGGAGCACGCGGTGGATATGGACACGGGGGCGGCGGTGGCGGTGATGGCGGTGACGGACCTGATCCGGCGCGAGGCGGAGTTGCGGCCCCACGCAGCGCCGCGGGTGAATGTGGCGGGGATGGAAGAGTTGGTGACGGACAAGGGATATCACAGCGGAGCGGTGGTGGAGCGGGTGCGGGGGTACGGGGTGACGAGCTACATTCCAGAGAAGAAACAGACAGGGCAGAGGAACTGGGCGGGCCAGCGGGCCGAGCAGCGGGCGGTGTACGCGAATCGGCGGCGGGTACGAAGCGCCTACGGGAAGATGTTACTGCGCCAACGCGGGGAGTTGATCGAACGCAGCTTCGCGCACTGCTACGAGACGGGCGGGCTGCGGCGGTGTTATCCGCGGGGGCGGGGAAACATTTTGCAACGGCAGTTGGTCCATGTGGGCGCGTTCAACTTGAGCTTGATTTTGCGCAAACAGCTGGGAGCGGGCACGCCGCGAGAGCTGAGAAACCGCGCGGGGCGGGTGTTTCCGCGTCTTTTGCGGTTTCTGTGCGCCAGGGTGACCGATTGGCCGGTCTGGCGACGGACCACGGCAGTTGGCGAACAGCTCGTCGCTACTTTCCGTCGCCGCATACTTCGTCACCGCGCCAGAGTTTTTATGAGTTCTGCCACAGGCTGCTAGGAGATTCCCGTACTTCTTCTTGCGATTCAGGGGGAACGGGGGAGAGGTAAAGATCAATTGTATCTTGCCCCTGTAACGCTTCGCAACGGAGGATTCAAGGAATTGCTCGGCGGATCCGCGATACATAGCTCCCCGACTGGTCCGATAGGAAACAGGAGGCGGTAGGACTTGGTGATGTTTCAATTGTTCCCCTAGTTTAAGCCGTTTCGGCTTCAAAATGGCAGTGTCTGAATGAATGCCGCCAGCCTCGCGGCTTCCGCTGCTGTCAGATCGGCTGGCAAGCGCAGGGGTACGTCTAACTCTTTGCGGAGCAGGAAATGGTGTTCAAGAAGGTCGTCAGCTGGTTCTTCCGCTTCATTGGCAGGTGCAGGTTCAATTTTTACAGCTTCTCCGGCAGCTACGCGGCCAACATCCACCAGACCGACGGACCACTCGAAGCGCGAAGGATGACCTTTCCTCCCCGCGACAAAACGGCCACAGCCGAGTCTTTCCAACTTCTGCAAAACCTTGATCACATCACCACGGGATAGGCCGCTTCCGTCCTCACTCAAGTTGGACATAAGACGATCAATGGTCGTGATGCCCCTGTTGCGTTCACGAGAGGCAAAGTGGTCCAACATGGCCTTGGCGGAGGCACTTTCGGTGTAAAACGATTGAAGTTCTGTTCGGTTGGCCTTATCGGTTTCTTTTGTCGTATTTCACCATATAAATCCTTATGGTTAAATACGAACGTTTACGAGGGGGATGTCAAGGGATAAAATTATTAGGAATTCTGGGCTACTGCCTGGGAAAAACGTCGGCGATTTTCCGCATGAGCATCTCCGCCCACTGAACCGCAGCGGCGATCATCGCATCTGTCCGTGGACTGCCCTGGCTTACAATCCCTCTTCAACGACTTGCCCATACTTGATCATTACCCGTTTTGGCTTCCCTCGCGCGCTCACGACAGAATTAAGCAACTCCTGCACTTTCGGTGATTCGAAAGGGGCATACAGTTGCGTATCGGCTCGCGAAATTGTGCCTTTGTTCACCTCGCGAACCTTCGCTGCGTTCATCCGCAGAATGGCTTGGGGTGTCCCAGGTCGATGCTTAGCGAAAAGGCAAAGGTCTCGGCTAACAGGGAAGGTGAAATACGCGCCCTGTGCAGCAACACCCGGCGGCCCGAAGAGCGACACCGGGTTGTCTGAGGTAATAAAGCCCGGATCTCCGTCCGGAGCAATAAGAAAGCTCCAACACATATCGAACACGACTTTCTGCATCCACATCATCGCCCGAATCATTTGCTCAAGGGACCATCCTCGGTTCGTTTGCGTGAGGAATGTGCTCCCGGCAGTAAGTCGCCGACGCATTTCCCCCCGGTGTGATCTCCTTGCCAGTACTTTCGCTCTCCTGACGTGCGAGTTCTTTCATACTTTCCGGATCCGAAGCGAATCTCTCCAACTCGAACGCGGTGCGGAGTAATGTGGACCTATTGACGAGATGTTCAAATACAGGAACCCTCGTGTTCGAAAGAGCCACGTACCCCGCGAACGTAAGTCGCTCTTCTGGTGTAATGTCGAATTGCAGACAACGAAGCTTCCGCAGCACAGGAAGTGAGACATCTTCCAGCTTCTGTAGTGTGTCCTCGAAATCGAATTGCCGCCTGTTTTCACGGTCGAAACAATAGTAGTAGTTCCGCTTGGCAATGCGATCTGGCTTTTGACGAAACGAAGATTTCTTCGGCAGATAGGCCCAGAGGTACGTTTCGCCGTGCCTTTTCTGGTCAGGATCAACGAATCCTTCCAAATAGGCCCGCTGAACATAGTGATGTTGCTTCGGCTTTGGCTGCGGGGGTGCCGCCATAGATAAACATCATAGAATATTCGCCTTCTATTCGCCAACAGCAGAGGGCAGCTAACGTAGAAATCCACGGACTATTGGAACCTCCAGTATTGAGAGCCTAGAGCGGTTAGACGGCTCTGGAGGATTCTGATGCAAGAACAAGAGAAGTTCGTCTCATCGAAGATCGCAGCCGAGTTCCTCGGTATCAGCGAGACCTTCATCACTCGGCTCGCTCGTGAGGGGAAGCTCCCGGCTCATCCGCTCCCCAACGGCAACCAGAAACTCCGCCGCACGTGGCGGTTTCGCATTTCAGAACTCGACGCCCATATGGATGGCAAATAGATGCATCGTCCCACCTTGCTCCAGCGGTCCCTCGCCCGGTTTACACGTCCGTGTAGTTTACGGAACACAGTTAACCAGGGTAGCGTTGTAATCGACGGTCCTCAGAGCTGACTGGAGAAAAAGAATGTCAACACGAGGATGGATCACGAAAGCGAGCAGGAAGAAAGGGGACGTGTGGCTACACCACTTCTATCGGCTCCGGGACACTGACGGGAAGAACGTGGAGACATGCTCAACCGTTGGACCAGTGTTCAAATTTCCAAAGGAAGCCGATGTATGGGAAGAGATAAAACGTCGTCAGCAGACCGGGTCCACCGGACGAATGACGGTAGCATCTCTGGCTGAGTCGTAGCGGACGAGGGAGCTTCCCTCCAAGGCGCGATCCACTCAGGACTTGCACAACCATGAGTTGGATCACTACATTCTCCCGCGATGGGGAAAGACCAATGTGGACGAGGTTCGGATCATTCAACTCCGGGACTGGTTCGCTGCCATCGCTCAGGAGAATGACCTCACCTTTCAATCGGTGCAAAAGATGAAGCAAATTTTCGGTCGTATCTACGCCTATGGCGCGGAGAACGAACTGATTGCGCCAACCCTGAACCCGGTCCGCTCTTGCAACATCAAGGGGATTGGGAAAAAGAGTCGCAGTCAGGTGATCGTGGTCTCACCGCAAGTCGCGTTGAAGATTGCGATGGCGCTGTCACCCCTGCACAAGACTCTTGTGTTGATGGCAGCGGGAACCGGAATGCGCATCAGCGAGTTGCTCGGACTCCAGTGGGGAGACATCGACTGGACGGCCAAGCGGCTCAATCTGCGTCGAACTTGGTTGGGGTATGAGGGTGAGGGCAAGACCGAAGCGTCCCGTAAGCCTGTTGAAATGGGTGCGCGGATCGTGGAGTTCTTGCGTGATTGGCACAGGGAGACACCCTACTCGGGGAATGAGGATTGGGTCTTTGCTTCTTTCAAGCTGAAGGGAGCACGGCCCATCAGCGGGTCGCAGTTTGTGAAGGATCATCTACGTCCACGGTTCGTGGAGCACGGCTTGATTGAGGCCAGCTACACGGGACGAGCCGGGTTACATGCGTTCCGTCACAGTCTCGCTACGGTTCTGATCACCGAGGAAAGTGTGGACCCGAGCACGGCTCAAGGCATTCTGCGTCACGCCTCGTCGGGCATAACGATGGATGTTTATACCCACGCGCAAGTCGCCCAAAAGCGATCTGCGCTGGAGAAGTATGAAACGAGGATGGTGCAGTGAGGATGGTAGACCCGAATGGACTCGAACCATCGACCTCCTCCGTGTCAGGGAGGCGCTCTAACCAGCTGAGCTACGGGTCTATAACAATTGCTGGTACGAAAACACAGGTAAGATTTTTCGCTGCTCCTGTGTAATCAATAGTTTACGTTACGATAAAGCTACCGTGTCAAGGTAGCGCTCGAACCAACTGAGCTACGCGCCTACAAGAAAACTGTTCTCGTAGTTTACCAGACTTCCCGGGTTGGTTCGATCTGCCACGATATTCCGTGGTGGTCTTCGGGATTGTGCGCGGGATTGCCCGAAAGTGGCCTTCCGTGGGAGCTTTGCGGTGCTAATCTGAGTGACGAAGGT
>JAYTQD010000049.1:0-5371 GCA_043746935.1 Acidobacteriaceae bacterium
ATCCCGGCGGATGAAGCCCGCAGCGAGCGCTTCATCGACAGCCTTTTGAAGACCGCTGTGGACGATGCCAGCGCGTTCTTCAAACTCCCGGTACGTGAACTCGTGACGCTCTTGAATTCGCTCACCGGATTCGTCAACCCAGCCCAGGGTCTTTCGAAGCATGTGGGCGACAACGCGGATGCAGTTGACCGACGAGTTTGGGACGACCACGGTGAAGAACTAGCTTCGGGCAATAGACAACGTTCGAGCGGAATTCGGGGAAGCCCCAAAAATGTGGTTCCGTTCGAGCAAAGGGCAGGGAAGGCCCCTCCGGTTCTCTATTGGGTGGTCTAGGCACGCTTCGGTTCCTGACGCTCCACGGTTGATTCTGGAATCGGCTTGCCCTTCGCCACGGCGTACTCGCGTACAATCCGATTGATGAGAAAGCTGCGGTGACGCTCCTCTTTGACCGCAAGAGCGTCAAGGAAGGTCATCACGGGCTCTTCGAGCCGCACCCCAGTGTTCTTAAATTTTTTGGTCGATGCTATTCTGCTCCTTCTTTTGTTTCAAACAACTTGAAGCAAGAATGTTCTATGGCGGAGCGTACCACGTTTCGCAAGACGTTTTGTCGGAGGGAAGCTTCTGGCTAGGGAAGGAAACTACCGACGTCGGTAGCTTCATGGCGGATCAGTGGGGTTCCAAGCACGAACGTCGATATGAGCGGGCAGACCGACATTGAGGTAACATTGGGTTCTGAGGAACGTGGTGGGCATGGAATACCGGTTCACTTATGAAGAAAAACCGGAGAAGTTGAGCCAATTGTGCAACAGGCCGTTGCACAATTCCTCGGCCTAACAATCGTTCGGCTGACAAGCTTCGACAGTTCCGGTAAGCTGCAAGTTGGTACGATGAAGGACGAGGGAGGACGAACACCATGAAGCAGCAAACGACTACAACAGAGCCTTCTCTTGGGCCTCTGGTCGGGACACCCTTGGCCGCCGGCGCTATTGACACCGAAACTCTGGAACTTCTAGAAGCCTGGGCCCGCGAAGATGCCACCGACGACCCGGAGAAGTTAAGAGCTGCTCAAAAGGAACTTGACGAGTTCAAGAAGGCTATGAACGAAACCCGCGCTGCTTGCGGCGAGCGAATCCTTTATCCGTGAGCCCCTTCATTTTCCTCGACTCCGGTCCACTTGGATTGATCACACATCCCCGCCAGACTGATGAAGTTACCGCCGTTACGGAATGGCTCGCACGGATGCTCAAAACCGGAAACCGCGTCCTGGTGCCTGCCATCATCTACTACGAGCTCAAACGCGAACTGCTTCGAGCAAAAAGCCGTTTAGTGTTGGACGGCTCGATGTTTTCAGCACAGCATCGAATCGCTACATTCCCCTCACCGATGAGGCCCTTCACTTGGCGGCAGAATTGTGGGCCAAGGCTCGACAAGAAGGGCGACCAACAGCTGATTCAAAAGAGCTCGACGTCGATGTCATCCTCGCGGCGCAGGCCTTGTCATTCGGTGCGCCAGCAAGCGACGTAGTCGTCGCGACGAGCAACGCCAAGCACCTCGCGCAGTTCGTCGCCGCAAAACACTGGACCGATATTCTTCCTTGACCAGGAGGGTGTTCCCCCTCCTGGACCTCCCCCGACTCGCCATCGGGCAGGGGATCTAACTAACGCTGTGCGCTTCGCGCAGCCTTGACAGTAGGAGCATTCGGGCGCGCCAACCGATACGGCAAGGGAAGGCAGATTCCGCCATCGTAAGAGATTGAAGTGGAACTTGGAACAGAAGAAGAACCTGACGAAGTGCTAGTGTGGTTTTTCATCTCACTGACGGCGTTGCCCGCACATAGCGCCGGGGCGAACTCCGCTGCACATAGCGGGGTCAACTCGCGTTCCAATTGTTCAGCTTGATTGGAAAGACTCCGGCTTCGACGTCGCCCACGACGGTGTGGATGCGTGGATCTTGCGCGCGAACCAGTTCAAGCGCCAGTCGACGGCAGCATTCGTTCCATTTGGCGCCGGGCGCTACCTATTCGGCCAGAGGATCGAGCAGATCGCGCAGCAGACGTACGCCCGCCCGCAGTCCACCATCGATCTGGCCTTCGAGCGTCTTGCGGACGACATCAACGATGCGCGCAATGCGGCCGATCAAGGCATTCATGACGTCAATAACGTGTGAGGGGTCCTGGCCTCCTTTCGCCAATTCCCCGGTGGCGCTGCCGAGGCCTCCGACCATCAATTGAAGGGCGGCGTTGATCTGATTGGCAACAAAATCGGCCCCGACACCAGGCGCCATGGCGGAGACAAGCAGTACAAGGCCTTGATTCATGCCGAGCTTGATCAGCTTCCTGGCACGGTTGAACACTGCTGCGCCTTCATCGCTGTCGATGGTGAGGCTTGATGAGAGACTCTCGTTAATGCGCTTCAGTTCTTTCGCGATGGCGTTGGCGAGAACGGCGGCTGGGGTGGCGGTTGAGGCTGGGGGAACGGTACCGGGCGGGTGGGGCTTGGGAAGCGGTTGAGGTTTGTGTATGAAGGCGACGCCGAGAGCCTGAGCCGTCAAGAGCCCAACGATGCCGTCGGTTTGTAGGCCTTTGCTCTTTTGAAAGGCACGTACGGCTTCGTCGGTATGGATGCCGAAGATGCCGTCGGCTTTGACGTTAAGCAGGGACTGAAGAGTCGTGACATCGGGCCCTCGACTACCGAGGGAGAGTGGACCGGTGATCGTTGTTGGGGGCATGACCCCTATTAGCTCACAGTCACGAGAGAGTGTGCCGCACCAGGCAACCTAACTAAGGTGAGATGTCGCACAGGAGACGCGGTAATTCTGGCTGCAGGCTGACGGGGCGGGAGGATTTGAAGGAATGGATCCGCAAGAATTTCGGCTTGTAGCTGAGGGCGGGCACGAAAAAGCCGCGCCGGATCCCGCCTGGAAGGGAATGGGGTCCGGAGCGGCGTGCCCTTTGGAGAGCCATGGCGCACTTCTTAACAAAGTGCGCCGCTGGTGGGCTGGTTACTGGATCCTGGCGCCGGTTCGCCCGGTGGGCTAGTCGAAATGAATCGACCTGCTTCAAAAAACGTTTCCGAGCAAGGGCCCGCGTCCTATCTCCCTTGCCTCTCGAAACGCCAGGCGGCGACCGAAACCTTAGATCCTGGGGAAGATCAACAAAACTATAAAGATTGCGTTATAAAAAGTATGTCGAACTCGAACTTGACTTCCAACACCTAAACAAAATGCCCAGACAACAGGGCCCTGAAAAAAACCCTCTGCTACAACTTGCTCTGTGAGTAAAAGGAGCGGCCATCGAACATAAAACCGGCTCCCGCAAGCACGCCTTTTACAGCCCGCCCGCTTTCACCCCCATCGCCCGCTGCCGCAGAGGGCAGGGTTTTAAAAGAGAGTGTCCATCAATTCAACCTTAGTATAGCAAACTCACCACCATGTAAGTACTAGTGAAACGATTGGACTTACCGGCCCATTCGGCAAACTTCCTGGGTAGTCCTGGGCAGTGGCGGGGCATTGTGACACAATCGAGAGCATGGTGCGCGTAGCGATTTTTGGCCTGCTGATGGTACTGGGTGTTGTAGGGCAGTCGCCCGTGAAACAGGGGCCGGACCCATCGGCTCAAGCCAGTGACGAAGATTACAAGATTTACACCGACGTCCCGCGCCTTTTCCTTCGCCCTCAACGCGCGCGGCTGCTGAAACGCGAACGTGAGCGCGACTCCATTCGCTGGCGCCAGTTCCAGCTTCTGGTCGATGGCGGAGCCCCAATGCCAGAGCCTGGTTTCGCTTATGCGCTTTATTCGTTCGTCACAGGCGACGTGAGCTACGCCAAAAAGGCGATCGACTGGGGAACTTCCCCCGCCGCATTGGACGTCCGCCAGTTGGCTGTCATTTATGACTGGTGTCAAGCGGCTTTGTCTCCCGCCCAGAAAGTCATCATCTTCAATAAGCTGAAGCGCGTGGCATCGGAAACCGACGTTCCAAAGTCCACCCGCGCCGCCCGCGACCGCGTGCTGGCCGCTACTGCGATCGCCACCGAAGAACCCGAACTTGCTGAGCGATGCAACCGTCTCACGGTTCGTGACTGGTTTCGCGGCAAAGTAGTCCCCTCGCTCAAACAAGGCGTGAATCTAATCGGTCGCGACGAGATGCATTTACTTTATGAAATGATGCACGTGCTGCGCGACAACACTTCAATCGATCTCCGCGAGGATGCAAAGGAGGTCTTCAAAGATCTGCCTGTCTGGCACTTGCTGAGCCATTACCCGGCCACTTTCCCAACGCCTGAAAATGAATTTCGGATCCCGGTTTACACTGGCACGGGCGAACCCGACTTGAAGGTGGCCACGCTGTCCCGCGCCGCCGAATTGATGATGGTTTCGTATGACAACAACGCCCTTGAGAGCCAATATATGCAAGGCTGGCTGATGCAAGACCGCTTTCTGCTGCGCTCGACATTTGGAACGCCTTATGAATTCATGTGGGCGAATCCCTACCAGCCGGGCCTGCCATATTTTAAACTCAATCCGTTTTTCCACGATAAGAATCGGGGGATTCTGTTTGTAAGATCCAGTTGGGAGGACGATGCCCGATGGTTTGGCTACTTCGAAGGGCAGATCCAGCTTTTCGAGGATGGCCAAGTGCGCAAAGCGAAGCTTGAGGCGTTTGAGAAGCCTTTCCAAATGGGGGCCTCAGTCATTCAGGCGGCGCATGCCAGTGACCGTTTTACGGCGGGCTCTGAGGACGCGCCGTCCGCCGTATTCCTTCTGGGCTTGAAGCCGCGTGAGGTCATGGAAATTGAGGTGGATGACCAGGAGATGGAAGAGGGTTTGGCAGATCCGGGTGGAATCCTGGTACTGCAGTTCCATGCCCAGCCGCCCACTGGGGTCCGGACTCGCCGAGTGGGAGTCAAGCTGGCTCGCTAACGGGTGATGGGTCAGTTTGAAAAATTAAGGGGGTGGCTCGTCATTTTCGATTCCATCGTTTCCGCAAGCAGAGCCTAGCGGAGCCGGCCACGTTTTCCAAGAGTGCTTCGTCGTCTGCACTGTTGGGGTTCTCAAATGGCATATTCTGGACGAGGAGCTTGCGACTATCGAGCGGGTCTCGGATAACAATTAGCCCGTGGTCGCGCAATGTTCCCACATGCACTGATGCAACTCCATGGCCGCTCTTCGTCTCTTCCACACATGCTTCTAAATTTATTTGAAGCGAGTCGTGCAGAGACAAACCATCGTTATCACCAGGGTCATGTGCTCCATCGAGTCTTGACCTTGGACGGCGTCGCATAAAGGCTTCGGCTTTTATGCGGCAAAGGTCATCTGGATCAAGCCACTCTACACGCCGAATTGTCCGATATGCAATCGTGTTGCATGGCGGAT
>JAYTQD010000050.1:0-5363 GCA_043746935.1 Acidobacteriaceae bacterium
TAGTGGCATATTCGCGGGCTAGTTTGCGAATGTCGGCGGCGGAAATGCCGGTCCACTGGGCAGCGCGTTCCGGGGGATATTCCTGAACTTTGGCTCGTAACTCATTGAAACCAAGCGTATAGCGCGACACATAGTCCGCGTCGTAGAGATTTTCGTTGATGATGACGTGCATCATCGCCAGCGCGAGAGCAGCATCCGTGCCTGGATTGATCGGAAGATACCAGTCGGCCACCGCCGCCGTTCGCGTGCGGTAGGGGTCGATCACCACCAGCTTCGCGCCCTTGCGGCGAGCCTCGGTGATGAACGGCCACAGGTGTACGTTGTTGCCGTGAATATTGCTAGCCCACGCGATGATGTAGCGCGAATCGCGAAACTGCTCTGGCTCGGTTCCCATCTTCACGCCAATGACTGACTTCAACCCGGCTTCCCCGGCTGCCGAGCAGATTGCGCGCTCCAACTGCGAAGCACCCAGTCGGTGGAAGAACCGGCGGTCCATGGAGCCGCCGTTCAAAACGCCGAGCGTTCCACCATAGGAATACGGAAGAATCGACTCTGGACCGTACTCGCTGGCAATGGCTTGCAGACGTGAGGCAATTTCGTCCAGAGCCTCATCCCAAGAGATGCGAACAAAATCCTGTTCGTTGCGATGACCTTCGCCCTTGGCCACGACACGGCGCATGGGATAGAGAACACGGTCAGGCGAATACACGCGATCCAGATACTTCGTCACCTTGGCGCAGAGAAATCCTCGCGTGACCGGGTGCGCGGAATCGCCTTGGATTTTGGTGGCGCGGCCATCTTGCACCGTGATCAAGACACCGCAGGCGTCGGGGCAATCGTGCGGGCAGGCGGCATGGACCACGGACTTCATGCTCGTGATTATAAATGCACGTCTGCCTTAACCTTCGCATTTGCGATTTGGCAAGTTGGGGTGGTCATAAATTTAGGTTGTTGGCCTTTAAGACCTGACCTCTGGGGCTAAAGCCCGCGCCTTTGTAGGGTCCGGTTGTCCCGGCTGAAGCCGGAACCTACCGTAACCATTTATGAGACCACTCCTAGCACAAGTGGATTGAATCTACTATCTACGCGGATAGCAAGAAGCTAAGGAAAAATACCGAGATCACCACGGCCATCGAAACTCAACCTGCTCCAATTTTTCCACGCTAACTGGTTTAGGTTGTGCAAGCTAACGCCGACTCGGAAAATTCTCTCCATTCCCATCTGCGGATGTGGCGCTCTCCGTGCCTACCTAACGCTGGGTCCCCGTCCCAATCTTAAGGAGAATCATAATGAGAACGAAACTGCATTTTCTATTGGTAGCCATTACGGCCTGCACATGGCTGTTGGGAACAGCCACAGCTCAAGTCAACGTGACATCACTCAAAGCAACCGCCGAAGCCGGATCCACGCAAGCAACCTTAAACCGTGAAATTGTGCTGAGCGATGTTCCAACCAAATCCGCCGCCGAAGCGTCCATCCCTGGCCGCTTCTCCTCGCTTCGTCCGCAAAACGGATTGACAGACGCCGCGTATGCGGCTGCGAAACTCCAAGCCAGTAAACTCACCATGGCCTCCGCCTCCGCAACCAAGCTGGCGGCGCCTGCCATCTTGAGGAGTTCGGCCTACAGCCCCTCGGCGAGCGTGGGGTTTCAGGGCGTAGATGAAACCTGCTCGTTCGTCACACCTTCCGATATGGCCGTCGCGGTGGGGCCGACCTACGAACTGCAGGTCGTTAACGACTGCATGGCCGTCTACAACCGAAATGGTGTGTTGCAAGCCGGATTTCCCAAGAGCCTGAATACGTTCTTTGGCTTGCCCGCCAACAATTTTTCGACTGGCCAGTTCACGAGCGATCCCCGCGCGTTCTATGACAACGTGGCTGGGCGTTACGTGCTGGTCCTCTTGTACGAGGATTTCCTAAACTCCCGCGGGTTCGCGGAAATCGCCGCCAGCAAGACCAGCGATCCCAGAGGGGCTTGGGCGACCTATCAAATCCAGGTGGGTGGCGCCGGTCAGTGCCCGGATTTTCCAGCCCTCGGGCACGGCCGTTTCAACGACAAGTTCGTGGGTTCCGTGGCGATCGGTTTCAATCTGTTCGGCTGCAACACCAGCGGTTTCACCAGCTTCCTGGACGATCAGATCTGGTTCCTGCCTAAAACGGCGCTCTACACGGGAGCCGGGTTCGGCTTTAATTTTGCCTTTAACCTCAACGTCGGCGGCACTCACGTGGACACCATCCAGCCAGTGAACGTCGCGTTCTCAAACGAGGAGCCGCGCACTCAATTCGCCGTCAACTCATTCAACATTAATTTCGGTGGCTTTCAGTGCAGCTCGGGTTGTAACGGGCTGGTGGTTTGGTCGTTCTCTAACGTGCTGCAAAACGCCGGCAGCCCCGGCATGGCGATCTCTGGCATCGTGGTTGGTACGCCTAGCAATTACAGCCTGCCTCCGGCCGCCAGCCAGCCTGGGGGACGCAACACCCTCGACACTGGCGATACCCGCATTTCCGGGGCCTCGCAGTACAAGGCCGGTTTCATTTATGCAACGCTCAACACCAACAACGGCGGGGGCGGCAGCGCGATCCTGGCTTACCAGATCCACGCCTACCTCAATGACAATGGCAACGGCACATGCACGGGGGCGTTTCTCAACGCTTGCCCGACCTTGGCCGGAGCCGGCGTCGACAACGAATTCTCCTACGACATTGGCGGCGGTACTGGGCTGAATGCCTTTTTTGGCACCATCCAGCCCGACGCCGAACGCAACTTGACCATGGTGTTCAGCTTCTCGGGGGACAATTTTTTCCCGAGCGTGGCCTACACTTCCAACCGCGCCACCCAGGCGCCCGGTAACTGGCATGACGCAGGAGTCTTCCTGTGCAATGGCCAAGCTTTCTATAACCAAGGACGCTGGGGGGACTACACAGGCACGTCCATTGAGGTGACTTCGCCCGGTAAGATGTGGTTCAGCGGCATGTTCAGTCAGGCGAACGGAAACTGGGGTACTTGTATCGGCAAGAACGGCTACGTTGCATCCAACCAACCGTAGTTCGCGTTGATTGCAAACGAATAGGCGGCCCGCGAAGGCCGCCTGTTTGCTTTCTTGAAAGCCCATAAAGTGGCGGTTGCCTTTACTTCAGCTCCAGCACTTCCTTCTCTTTATTCTTGCTCATCTCTTCCATCTTGCGAATTTCGTCGTCGGTGAGCTTTTGAATTTCATCGAGTGAGCGCTTTTCTTCGTCTTCGCTGATTTTTTTGTCCTTCATCGCCTTCTTGATGGCGTCGTTGCCGTCGCGCCGAATGTTGCGGACGGCGGTGCGGTGCTCTTCCAAAATTTTATGCAGGTGCTTGGCCATTTCCTTACGGCGCTCTTCGGTGAGCGCGGGAATGGGCACGCGGACAACTTTGCCGTCGTTCATGGGATTGAATCCGAGGTCGCCGCCGCGGATCGCTTTTTCAATAGCCGGCAGCAGGGTCGGATCAAACGGCGTCACCGAAATCAGTTGCGGCTCGGGCGCGTGAATCGTCGCCACCTGGTTGAGCGGCATGTTGGAACCGTAGGCTTCGACGACAACGTTATCGAGCATCGAGACAGAAGCGCGGCCCGTGCGGGTGGCGGACATTTCCTTGCGGAAGGCTTCGACGGCTTTGTCCATGCGAGTCTTGAGCTGGCCTTGCAGCTCGCGCAGTGCGGGAATCGTAGCCATGACAGATTGCGCCATTTGTGAACTCCGGGGAATTGTGAGATGAAAACAGAAGATTATAAACCGGGCTATCGGCTATCGGCTGTCAAAACCAGGTATTGGCGCAGTTTCAATATTTATTCACAATTGTCATTCCGAAGCGCGGCTGTATCGCGCGAGGAATCTGCTATTTGTGGCAGAAGCAGATTCCTCGCCGATAAAACTGGCTCGGAATGACAATTGCCGAAGGAGTGCATTTACTAAAATGTACCGCTACCCAAAACCAGATACGGTTTGCCCGATAGCCAATAGTTTCTTAGGCTTCCACGCGCGAGCCAACGTTTTCGCCGAGAATGACTTTGCGGATGTTGCCGTGATCGCTCAACTTGAAAACGATGATGGGGAGATTGTTGTCTTTGCAAAGCGAGATGGCGGTCGAGTCCATCACTTTGAGTCCCCGCTTCAGGACTTCCATGTAGGTGATTTTGTCGAAGCGTTTGGCATCGGGCACGAGCATGGGATCGGCGTCGTAGACGCCGTCGACCTTCGTGGCTTTCAGGATAACGTCTGCCTTAATTTCCATAGCCCGTAGCGAAGCGGCCGTATCGGTGGAGAAATACGGATTGCCGGTACCGCCAGCAAAAATTACGATGCGGCCTTTTTCCAGGTGCCGGATGGCGCGGCGGCGGATGAACGGCTCAGCGATCTGATTCATGACGATGGCCGATTGAATCCGCGTGAGCACACCCTGTTTTTCCAGCGCGTCTTGCAGTGCCAGGGCATTGATGACCGTGGCCAACATACCCATGTGATCGGCGGAAACTCGGTCCATGTCGCGCGCTTGTTGCGCCACGCCGCGAAAGATATTGCCGCCACCCACAACAATAGCGATCTGAGCGCCGAGCTTTTGGGCATCCGCCAGCTCTTCTGCAATCTCTTGCACGCGTTGAGACTCAAGGCCAAAGCCCTGCGTGCCGGCGAGGGCCTCACCGGAAAGCTTCAGCAGGACGCGGTGGAACGCGGGTTTCGGCATGATGAATTACTTCGCGGCTTCCGCGCCATCGGCTTCTTCGGCCTTGGCGGTGGTGAAGGCAATCGTCGCGTTCGGGTCTCCTACCTTGAAGCGGGCAAAGCGGCGCACACTGATGTTCTCGCCCAGCTTGCCGATCTTCGTCGCCACCAGTTGCGAAATGGTCGTGGTCTGATCTTTGATGAAAGGTTGTTCCAGAAGACAAACTTCTTCGTAGAACTTCGCCATCCTGCCTTCCACAATCTTCTCCACGAATTGCGGAGCCTTGCCGGTCGCAAGAGCCTGAGCACGGTAGATATCTTTTTCGCGCTCAAAGGCTTCCGGCGTCACATCCTCGCGGCGGACGAACTTGGGGTCGCTGGCGGCGATGTGCATGGAGATGTCGTGCAGCAGTTCCTTGAAGTCATCCGTGCGGGCCACGAAATCGCTCTCGCAGTTGACTTCCAGCAACACGCCGATCTTGCCGCCGGCGTGGATGTAGTGGCCGACGGAGCCTTCACTCGTCACGCGCGTGGCCTTCTTCCCAGCCAGGGATACGCCACGTTTGCGCAGGTGGATGATGGCCTGCTCCATGTCGCCTTTGGCTTCCACCAAGGCTTGTTTGCAATCCATCATGGGCGCTCCGGTTTTTTCGCGGAGTTCTTTGACTTGT
>JAYTQD010000051.1:0-2001 GCA_043746935.1 Acidobacteriaceae bacterium
CCGTGCATTTGGCCGGAAAAGCCCACGCACGAAATTTCCTCACCGCGCAGTTTTCCGATGGCCAGTGCCTTCCGAATCGCAAGACCAGCGGCACGCCACCAGTCCTCGGGCTGTTGCTCAGCCCAGCCGATCTGGGAGGAGGCGAAGGCCTGGTGTTCTTCAGTGGCGGACGCAAGGATGCGGCCGTCTTCGCCCACAATTAAAGCGCGCGTCCCGCCAGTGCCGACATCGATTCCTAAAACGTACTGGGCCATAGGTCAGTCTCGCCTTTTTCGAAGAACGACGAAGGGGAGAGGAATTACGGGAGATTCCCGATCCGCAGCCCACGCCGACGGGTGGCACGGGGCAAAGTGCGAGAGAACTGCGGGTAGATTGTCGAGGTGATGCTCTATCTCTCTCATAAAAAGGCACTTATAGTGCGAAAATCGGACACGGGAAGTGCGAAGTTCGGCGCTATAGTAGCACACGCAGGGCTAATTGCAAACGTTTTCATTCCCCAAAAACACACGCGATTAGGGCTTGGACCCGAGGGGGGCGTCGGCAGGCAGCAGGTGTCCGCGCCGCTCGGAGCTGTGTTACGCCAAGTTCTGGTGGAGAGTCTCGCGGTTGAGTTCGCCTTCCCATCGCGCTACGACCACCGTGGCGACGCCATTGCCGATCATGTTGACCATGGCGCGGAACATGCTCATGAAGCGGTCAATGCCCAAGATTAGGGCCATCCCCGCGACTGGAATTGTGGGGATGACAGAGAGTGTCCCCACTAAAGCGATAAAGGCCGCGCCCTGGACGCCGCTGGCGCCTTTCGAAGTTAGAACAGCTACTGCCATCAGCGTTAGTTGCTGTGTAAACGTGAGCGGTGTATTGGTGGCCTGCGCCACGAAGAGCGCGGCGAGCGTCATGTAAATACTGCTGCCATCGGTGTTGAAGGTGTAGCCCGTGGGCACGACGAGGCCGACGAGCGACTTGGAGCAGCCGAGCTTCTGGAGTTTTTCCATCAGTGTGGGCAGTGCCGTCTCGGAAGAGCTGGTGGCGAGCACCAGCAACATTTCTTCTTTGATGTAGACAAGAAATTTGAGGATGCTGAATCCGGCAGCCCAGGCGATTGCGCCCATGACAATGAGCACGAACAAGAAGCACGTTACGTAGAAGGTGGCGATCAGCTTGATGAGTGGCCCAAGCGAGGCGAGACCGTACTTGCCTACGGTGAATGCCATGGCTCCAAAGGCGCCGATGGGGGCGAATCGCATCAGGATGCTCACTACGCCGAACACCGCGTGGGTGAGCGCGTCGAATAAATCAACGACAGGCTTGCAGCGGGGGCCGACCGAAGAAAGGGCGATGCCAAAGAGAATCGCGATCAGCAAGACTTGGAGGATGTCGCCTTTGGCAAAGGCGTCCACGATGGTGGTGGGGATGATGTGGAGAAGGAAGTCGGTGACACTTTGGGCCTTGGCTTGGCCCGAATACTCGGCGACGGCCTTGGCGTCGAGGCTGGCGGGGTTGATGTTGAAGCCGCTGCCCGGATGCACCAGGTTGCCCACCAGTAGGCCGAGGAAGAGCGCGATCGTGGAGACGACCTCAAAATAGAGCAGGGCTTTACCGCCGACGCGGCCAACCTTCTTCATGTCCTGCATGCCGGCGATGCCCGAGACCACGGTGCAGAAGATGATCAGCGTGATGATCATGGTGATCAGGCGGATGAAGGCGTCGCCCAGTGGCTTCATGGCGATGGCGCGTTCCGGGCTGACGACTCCGAGAACGACGGCCACAGTCATGGCGAATGTGACTTGGACCCAGAGCGTGGCGTAGAGGGGCTGCTTGCGCGAAGTAGTTTCGGTAGACACGTCCATTACTTGATCCTCATCGTTGCCACCGAAGCGTTTCTAAGGGAGTATTCGGCTGGAATTTGCGCGACATGATTACTGGCTCGAAACTTTGGTCGCTGCAACTTCTTTTTGTTGGACATCTTTTTGCGGGACATCCAGTGCTCGCAGCAACCAG
>JAYTQD010000052.1:0-5355 GCA_043746935.1 Acidobacteriaceae bacterium
CCCACCAGAATGTTACGTATTCTTCCACCCACGGTGTCAGAGGAATTGAGGAATTGCCGACCCCGCCCAAAGGGCAGTTCGTAGCCGTAGTTCAACAAAACCGAGTGCGGCATTTCGTAGGTTGCCAAGCCATAGGCTTCATTCAGATTGTGAGGGTTTTGTAACAGGCCGCTGCCCGCCGGCCCCCCGTGCTGGATGTCCTTACCACCCGAGTTAGTGAGCGTTCGCCGATACGTATACGACGCTAGTAACGTCAGGCCATGGTAGGAGCGACCCTGTATTTGCAAGTTGAGAAAGTTCGACAGTGACTTACCCCAGGACGCTTGCCCGGGGGAGGATCCCGAGTACTGTGGTGAAAGCCCCAGCAACTGCGACAGTTGCACCGTCGGCTGGCTGGCAAATGTTTGCGATTGACCAAAAAACGGGTTCGGAACTTGCTTGGTCAAGTCAGTTCCCAACTGGTAGTAAGTCAGCGGGGTGTTGTTCAAACTCCAGTTCCACACTGGCATCAGCAAGTGCAGTCCGCGGATTCCGGTGTAATCCACCGTTGCCACCCAACTGCGTCCTAATTGGCGTTGCACGCTCACGTCCCAGCTATATTCCCGCGGACTGCGGAAATTGGTGATGGTCGTTCCGGCTTGATCCAAATTAGCACCCGCCCCAAACGTCTGGTATCCGTAGTCCTTGTTGGTCTTCACCGGAGGAAAGTATCCCAGGTTGGAGCCTGAAGGTTGCAGCGGGAAAGTACCCAGCCCGTGATCATTCCCTAGTTCACTCACCCACTTCTGCCCGTCCAAGGTAGGAAGCTGACTAAAAGTAAACGAGTTGTAGTAAAAAGAGAAAAAGTCGGTGCTGAGTCCGCCCAAGCCCTGATTGATGATGCCGGCACCCATGTGCAAAACGGTCTTCTCGTTGAAGGCGTAGGAAAGGCCGAGGCGCGGCTGGAAATTGAGCCAGTCTGTTTTGTAGAGATTCTTTTGCGGGTATTCAGGAGTATTCAGGAAAACCACTCGCCCGGTAGCTCCCTTGGAGAGCCACTCTGGTTGGGGCAGGGTGGCGAGAGCTGGCACAACTGCTGTCACCTGGCTCCAGTCCCAGCCAGTATTTGGAGTCAACACGTTTTTGGCGTTCAAGTCGTAAACGACCGGGGAACTAGCGCTGGGTTTGAAACTCTGCGGAGTGCGTCCTCCGTCGTGATCCCAGCGCAATCCGAGTTGCAGGGTGAGTTTTTTATTGACCTTCCAGTCGTCCATCACGTAAGCCGATTCATTCCAGCCGTAGGGAGTAATGTTCCAGTTTCCCCACTGAAAGAAGCTAGAGGATCCCATCATTAATTCCGCCAGCGGGCTGCCGGAAAGACCGTCATTCTGATTATAGAACTGATTCGATCCCCCGCCCGGATTGATCCAGGCGACACCCGTCTTGTCTCCGCCCTTTTCCCGGAAACGGAGGAAGAACTGCTCGTAACCAACCTTGATAGTGTGGCGGTTGAGAACTTTGGTGAAGGCCGCACTGCCGTTCACGTTCTGGTTGATGAAGGAGTCGAATTCCGATCCGCCGACGTGACCGTAGCTATTGAGGGATCTGCCGAAATCGATATTGAGCCCAGGAGCAATGTGATTGGTAGTGCGGCCGGGATTGTTGGTGATGAGGGGATCGAATCCCCAAGTGCCAGTATCGAGATTGGGATCAGCCACAGCGCCGTACCCGGACACACCGTTGCTAAACAACTTGGAGGTACTGAAACCAAGATGGACATCCACGATGGAGGTGGGAGAGACGACCCAGTTGTATTGAGCGCTACCGCTCCAGTCATGATCTTGCGTGACCGAGCCGGCACCGTACTTAAAGGGGGCTGGAACGTTGTATAAGGCGCGCGAACGACTCAGACTAAGGTTAACGTGCTGATTGTTCGACAAGCTTTCGTCGACGCGGGCAAAAAAACGATCAACCGGCTCGCTGGTGGGAATCGTTGTTTGGTAGTTGTTGGCGGAGCTGGTGTTACCGTCAGCCGCGTGATTCGAATGAGGCCACAAATTGATGTAGTTAGCAAACAACTTACTTTGCAGGGAAAGAAGCTCATTGCCGGCCGGGCAGGTGCCTCCGGAAATATCCGCTTGCGAGCAAATCTTTGCCCCAGCGTATTGAGGACGGACCCCATTGGAGATATGGAATGGATCGTAGATTGTGGCCAGGATTGGGGCACCAGCGGAATCATAGTGAACGATAGTCTTCGAAAAGTCGCCTTGACGCTCGAGATCCGTGGGAACCGACGTTCTTGAGGGTAGACCTTGCCGGAATCGCTGACCTTCCCAGCCGAAGAAAAAGAACGTCCGATTCTTTCCGTCGTAGAGATGGGGAATCGAGACAGGGCCTCCGAGGGAAAATCCGTAGTTGTTTTGGTGGAAGGCCGGGCGCGCGTTCCCATTCGCGTTACTCGCCCAGTCATTGCTGTTTAAGAGTTGATTTCGAAAATACTCGAACAAACGTCCGTGATATTGATTGCTTCCGCTTTGCGTGTTTACCGTGATGACACCGCCGGAATAGCGGCCATGATCGGCGGTGAGAACGCCGCTCTCGACGCGAAACTCGCCAATCGCGTCCGGCGTGGGGATGGAGCGGTTGGTCGCATTAAACTCCTGCTCCTGCACCTGATTGCCGTCCACGGAGATGCTGGTGCCGTTGACTTGTCCTCCACCCACGGCAAAGGAATTGCCGTTATTGGCAATTAAATAGCCGTTGGAACCCAAGGTGGAAAGCTTGGCCGTGTCCAGCGGCCCCGCCCCTTGAATGGCTGGCGTCACCTGGCTCAAGTCCAGAGTGTCACGATTTAACTGCGGCAACTCCGTAATCGTCTTGTTGTCCAACACCGTGGCGGAGGACTCCTGGTCGGTACTCATCATTGGCACGCTGTCCGAAACGGTAATGGACTGCTGCACGGAACCCGGGTCGAGAGTGAAGTTGAAAGATAGGTGGTCGCCGGTTCGCACGGTCAATCCCGTACGCTTGATTTCGCCAAATCCGTCTTTCGTGACGGACATCTCATATTGACCGGGAAGCAACTGGGGGAGCACATACACCCCGGAACCGTTGCTGGTGTTGCTATAGCTGACGCCGGTTGCCGCATTCACAGCAGTCAAGCGGGCATTGACTACGGCTGCGCCGGTGGAATCGGTAATCAGGCCACTGATTTGGCCATTCGTCGACTGAGCCTGCACGTATGCACCCGTGCCTACAAGAATGCAAAACATTGCTAACCGGATTGCAACCCTAGTTTGGGTGCGAAGACCCCGCTCAACCATCGCCATAAGCATCTCCCTCGGAATTCCGTTTTTATTGGCTACGCCCCACACTCGTGCCTTGGAAAACACAAAGGCACCCGCACTAATGTTTTATCGGCCTGAGCGGGGGAGAGATATGCAGGATCAGGTTATTTCTATTGTTTAAACGTTAATCATGGTGGAGAGATGGCTCGGCGGCGGTTGGCGAAGACGGTTCTTCAATTTTCAGGAGCTGGTCTGCGTCGATGTCTACAATTTTTTGTAGAATGCCCGACGGCCAATGGATTTCGAGCGCAGCCCTACGGTCGTCCGCCAGGCCGAAGTGGACACGCAGATCGCTCGACGAGGCGTACCCGACGCTGTTGCGGACGTAGGCAACCTGCGTGCGCTTTGAACCGCGGCAGATGACTTTGGCTCCCAGGGCCGAGCGATTGCTCTTCGTGCCTTTGAGTTTTACTTGCACCCAATGTTGCAGAGGGCTGCGATTCATCCACAGCTCGATCGGTTCGTTGATGGACGTGACCGCTACATCGACGCGCCCGTCATTGTCGAAATCAGCGAACGCAACCCCGCGGTGCAAACGCGGGATAGAAAAGTCCGACCCAGCGTCGGAAGAGACATCGGTGAAGTGTCCGGCTTGGTTCCGAAGGACACGATTGGGTTGGGGCTCATTCGGATTGAGACCACCGTTGGCGAGGAACAAATCCTGCCAGCCGTCGTTATCAAGATCAGCGAATCCGCAGCCCCACCCATCCCACGCGCGACTCAGTGCCAGCAGTCCGCTGCTGGCGCTGGCGTCTTCGAAACCGCCTTTGCCATCGTTGCGGAATAGCTCGAAGGTTTCACCATGCAGGCCGGTCATCACGATGTCAGGCAAGCCGTCACCATCGAAATCTCCAGCATCGGCGCCCATGCCAGAAATCTGGCGGCCGTCACCGTTGAATGCAATTCCGGCTTGGATACCCACTTCTTTCATCTGGCCTCCGCCCAAATTACGGAGAAGAAGATTGCGGTCGTTATCGTTGGCGATGAAGACATCGGCGCGGCCTACAGAGTCCGAGCCGACTATGGTGATGCCCATGCCTTTTCCCAAGACCTTGCCGAGTCCGGACTGCGCGGAAACTTCAGTGAAGGTTCCATCCCCATTGTTGTGATAAAGAAGAATGGGCTCGGCGCGATACATATCCGGATGGCAATACTTGCGATCCGCAGAACCGAGTCCCCCGCAGATGGGGTCTGTGCCAGCCGCCCAGTCGCAATAGTTGGAGACGATGAGATCGAGTTTCCCATCGTTGTCGTAATCGATCCACGCAGCCCCAACCGACCACAACTTGCGGCCCTTGGAATCTGTGCCGCTCACGCCCGCCGCCTGAGTAACATCCGTAAAGGTGCCATCACCGTTATTTCGATACAGGGTGTTCCCATGAACCCCTACAACATAGAGATCCTCGAATCCATCGTTGTTGTAATCGCCAACCGCCACGCCCATTTCATAACCGCGGCCTGGCACACCCGCTTTTTGGGTTACGTCGGTAAACGTTCCGTTCCGGTTATTGCGGTAGAGACGATTGAAAAATCGAGGATCCGTCTTCTGTAGCGAGGGTAAGGCAGCTCCGTTCACGCAATATAAATCGGGCCATCCGTCGGCGTCGTAGTCGATGACTCCGAGCCCCCCAAGTACCGTTTCCACCTGATACTTGCGCCCTGATGCATCGTTCCGCAGCACAAAGTCGAGACCGCATCCGGGAGCTACGTTCTTAAACTGAATCGGTGCGGAGGGCTCTGGCAATGCCAGTGCCAGTGCCTTTGCGGCTGGCATTGCGAGGAAAGCACCGCCCAGAAGGCGACCGAAATCTCGTCGGGTGGTGAGATGGCTACGGCTGAGCATCGTTCTCCTGAAGTATTGTCTGGCCTTTCTCGTTTCCGCGGTCCCGATAAGATTTTTGCTGAAAGGCATCCGAGAGTCGCTGAGACTCCGAAAACTCCTTGTCCGCCTCCTGCGTCCGCCCCATCTTCTTCAGCACATTGGCGAGAAGAGAGTGCAGGCTTCCTTTCTCATCCGGATAACCCCGAT
>JAYTQD010000053.1:0-5352 GCA_043746935.1 Acidobacteriaceae bacterium
TTGAGTTTTCTCGAATCGGTATCAAACCAGCGCAAAGTGTATCGTCTAAAATCGTATTCTATAAATATAGTTAGATTATAGCTCTAAGATATTGATTTAATTGGCTCCCTGGGTTGGACTCGAACTCACGTGTAAGTAGCTGAGCGATATGGTGGTTCTCGTTCAGGCTGCAAGACTTACCCCCAGAGGTACCCCCATGACCTCTGCGCTGGGGTGGTGCCAGCTGAACAGGCGTGACACAGGTTGGATCAGGCTATCTTGGCTGGTTCCGCGACCGGGCATGGCAGCGACCCTAAGCAATGCTTAAGCGCACCGAGAAAACTCGAATCTTGCCAGTCGTTCGCTGCCCGGCACTATCTACCGGAATCCAACGCACGTGGGCTGCTCGGTTGCGCGGAGTGCAGGTCGTCTGTGGGATAGGCCTGGGGTTCGGTTTGCGCGATGACCTCACTTCCGCCCCCGTCGCGCACCTTGGTCAAATAGAAGTGCACGGACAGTGGTCGCGTCACGTGCGGGTCGTCCCATATGTGTGTTAACGGAAAGCAGAAGCGCAATTTCCCGGAAGCGGTATTCAGTACTGGGTAGTTCTTGAACGTCCCGTCTGTGGTCATATTTTGGATATCGGTATCGAATTGCGCCACAACTGAGAATTGACTTGCCTTGAAGTCCCGCACCATAAAATGCAAGTCAGCAATCAACACTGTCTCCCTCGTAACATTTGTGCCCGCTGGAGGCACAATAGCCAGTAATTCAAGCTTGGTCTTGACGGGAGTCGCTTCACTATCTGAACTTTTCTGATTCACGTCTTCTATCGTCTCCGTGCATGTATCCACGGTGCCCCCAAGGGGCGAGGGCAGAGTTGCTGCCGTGGCTGGAGAATCGGGTGAGCCAGTCCCCGTAACCCTAACGTACAACGGGTCGTCCCAAAGACCACGCAATGCCTTCTGCGCCACGAAGGCCTCGGAGGCTGGGAATTCAGTGGCCACGCTACGCACTCTGGCGTCGGCCGTTAAGTCGCCGTTCTTGATCTGCGCGCTGCGTTGGTAGTTGATGCCCGCGATGACGCGGTCGACATTGGCTCCCTCCAACGCATAGCCTTTGCCGTCGCGCGGAAGTCTGATGTGCTCGCTCACTTTAGTATATGAGGGAAAAGCCGTCAGGAAGGGGGCGTCGCTATTGGGTCCAGAATCGCGCTTGAGATTCACCGTGTCACCAATGCTCACAGACCCGATCAGGTGCTTATTGCCGTCCCAGTTCATCATTCCCTGGCCCTCCACCGAAAGGCGAAGGAGTCCGCGCGCGTCGTCAAAGTTTGCCGTAACAGCTTGCAGTGTTACTTCATCCCAGTTATTTGACCAATAGGGCTGACGGGTCCAATAAGTACGCAGAGCCGTGTCACGCTGTTTCTCAGTTAAGTTGGCGAGAACCTGTTGCGTTGCTGTTGCGGAATCAGCACGTAGTATGGTTTCGGCCCTAAAGGTCGCGAGCGCCTTTGAGCCCGCCGACGCATCGACCGTTATATCGGTCTCCGACAAGGCGACGCTGGGCGCTGTGGGCTCGATCTTCAGCAATTCAGCGCCCCGTGCCGTCAGTGGCAATCCCCAACGGTAATTGGGAACCGACAGACCATCAAGCAACCGATCACCTGAGCGCGTTCCATCCAGCCAATACGCCTTGCCCGCAATTGTCGCGCGCACAAGCACATGATCAAACATCCCTATCATAGGGAGGCGGTCGGGAAGTGCATCCCCTGCTTGAGTGCTAACCGCCACTGGTTCTGCCTCGACTTCCATTTCACGAACCAACGCAAGCAGCAGCGCTGTTTTCGCCTTGCAGTCACCGAACCGACGCGACCAAGTCGCATCTATATCGGCGGGCACGATCCGTGCGTCGTTCATTCCCAGGTAAACATTTCGAATCTGATCCTGAACTAAGCGCAACGCCGCTTCGGTCCGGCTCTTCTGGTCCGGTGCCTCAGCGCGTATTCGCGCAACCTCTGCCTGGATCACCGACGACTTAGACAGCTTAGATGCGCGATCAAACAGCGGGGAGAGTAGCCCGGAGACTTCCGCCCAGGACTTGTGACCCGTGATCTGCAATAGGCGCAGGTTAGCGAACCTGGCCGGGGCGCCAGCCGGCTGGTTGAGCGGCTCGTCGTTGTCGCGCGTAGTAGAAATCTCGATGACATCGCCCGTTCGCTTCTCCTTCATGCCCTCGAGAAATGTCGATGCGCGCCAAGTCATCTTGTAGTCGGCGGGCCAGCGTGCGAGCAGATGTGCCCGTGCGATCGCTGCCCCGGGAACTATGAAAATGCTCTGTTCAGGAACTCCGCCCAGTAGTGGATCGGTGCGTCGGAGCGTATACGCGAGCTCAACGCGATCCCCAACTCGGAGACCTTCCGGCTGTATGGATGCGGTTAGCACGCCGCTCAGCACCGCATACTCCAACTTGTCTTCTCGTCGCAAGATGCTGAAGCTCTGGCCTGAAGCGAGCACGTCAATTTCTTTGCCGTCGCGCAGGATACTGAGCTTGTGAACGGTAACTATGTCTGTATCGGGACGCCATGAAAGCCCAATGTTGCCGACGTTCGTCAGGCCCTGCGGGGTCTGGATAAGTATCACACTGTCGAAATAGGATTCGCTTACGGTTGGCGCGAGATTCGCTTGCACATCGCTGAGTACTACCTGAATAGCAGCACCGGACGCGCCTGATCCCGCGACAGGCGCGTGCTCCGGAAAGACCCACGCCGGAGCCGGCCCGTAGGCTAGCGCCTCAGCGGCAAGTGCAGCGATTGGCACCAGCGCCAGCGCAGACAAAATGGCAAACGTGGAGCAGAGGAACCTCTTATGCATTTTGATTTACCCTAGTCTTGCCGCGGGCAGACTCAACCCTGCCGAGTGGCTGACGCATTCTACTAGCTAGATCAAACCGTCCGCTGTTTCAGGCGGCGTGGACTTGGAATGGGGACGTTAATTGGGATTGTGCGGCGGATGCTCGCGTGAGCCCCGCTCTTGATGGACGGGTGGGTGGTGAACGATACTATAGATGAAAGGACTGGCAGCGGTGAGTGTGCAGCCACGCGGATAGCGGCTGAAGTGTGTTTTGTGCAAAGCTAGGCCATCGCATCCAGGAAATCGCGGCTGGCGCGACCGAAGTCCCGTATTCCTTCTATCTTCCGTCCGCTCGTGATGCATGTCAGGTCAAACTTACTCGCGCGAACGGGAATATGATCATCGGGACAAGAACCAGCGGCTAGTAATTTGGAAGTCAGCAACAGCAGTATTTGAGTGCGAATCTCGCTTTGTTAAAACGCTCCGAGGACATGAGCGTCGATCGAGTCGATCTCGATTTAACGCCTATTGCGTGTTGATATTGGAAACCGGCGTTAATTATACCGCCAAGTTATATTATAATAATATTATAATTATTTGATTATTAAGGAATAAATGGCTCCCTGGGTTGGACTCGAATTCGAGCGCAAGTACTTGAGTCGCATGGTGATCGCCTCCCTCCCACATAAAGTTACCCCCAGACATACCCCCGCAAGCCGTGCGCTTTGGTGACACGTGCCGGTGCTCCGTGGCACCACATAGGATACCTCCGAACTTGTACGAAGTTGTGGTTTAGGCTCGCTTCACTTGCTGGCGTCAAAATGCTGTGCGCGCGCCGCTGGCTTGCTTAACGGGCAGTGTTGGTGAATATTGACGGCGTCGCGGTTACGCATATGGGTAGCACTATGGATTACCAAACCCGAATTACTCTGGAGCCCGGCAAACGTGGGGGCAAGCCCACGATTCGCGGCCTACGCATTACCGTATACGATATCTTGCAACTGCTGGCAGGTGGCACTTCCGAAGCGGAAATTTTAGAGGACTTTCCGGAATTGGAGCCGGCTGACATTCGTGCTTGCCTGGCTTACGCGGCAGATCGTGAGCACAGCACGGCATTAGTCCAACCCCGGTGAAATTGCTGCTGGACGAAAATCTCTCACGGCGTTTGGTGCCGTTTCTGCAGGAGCGTTACCCGGGCAGCTCGCAGGTTGTGTTGGTCGGCCTTGAGCGCGCTGGCGATATCGCCATTTGCCATTTGGGAATTTGCCAGGACCGAAGGGTTTGTGATTGTTTCTCGGGATTCGGATATGGAGGAATTGAGCGTGTTGCGAGGTGCACCGCCTCATGTAATCGCAATCAAGGGCGGCAATTCTTCCAAGGGGGCGGTATTGAAACTGCTGCTCGATAATGCCCAAGTGATTCAGGATACTATCGAAGTGGCGCGGCTCGCGCGCGTGGCGTTGTTCGAAACTTAAATGCGGCGGGCAATTGACGCGGTATGCGCAAGTAAAGGCTACCGACCAACGATTCTATGTACATTGGAAGAGCTAATCGAGGAGCTGGGAAAATGAAAGCCGACCCGATCGTTGAGGAAGTTCGCAAAGTGCGTGATGAGCATGCGGCACGATTCAAATACGATCTCAAAGCCATCTATCGTGATCTGAAGGAGCTGGAGCGCACGAGCGGACGCTGTTACGTGAAGTTCGAGCCGGAGCGGCTGCCAATCAAGAAGGCAGGATGACGCATGACTGACGGAGGAGGGCATTTGTTCGACCGCTGGCAAAGACGCATGTGTAAATTGTCTCTTTAAGTTGTGCTATGTTATAAATTACAGTAAATAAATACTGTAATCATTTTAAATATAAGGATAATGGCTCCCTAGGTTGGACTCGAACTCGAGCGTAAGTAACTGACTGACAATGTGGTTCTCGTTCAGGCTGCAAAACTTACCCCCAGAGGTACCCCATAACGTCTGCGCTTCGGTGACACGGGCTGAAGCGGCGTGACACAGATTGGAGCAGGACATTCTGGGCCGTTCTGCGATCGGCAAGTGAACAAGAAATAGCGTGCCTGCACTCTGTAAGCGCGCGTTAGCCCGCAATCGGGTGGCATGCCTTGCCTTCTGCACTATATCGGTTAAACTATATATATTAATGACAGTCTGGACAAGAACCGACTTTCCGAGGCCTTTGCGGCCTTGGGCGACCTCCTTCAAAGACCCGTTCGCGTTACGGTTGGTGGTGCCGGCGCGCTTATTCTGGGTGGTAATCTGAATCGCGCCACCACGGACTGCGATGTGCTGCGATCCCTTCCGGACATAGGTCAGCTACTGGGCGACATCCGTGCCGTGGCGGCACGCTTCAGTTTACCCAGCGGTTGGTTGAACGGCAGCGCGCAAACTTACGCCGAGGTATTGCCTCCCGACTACGAGACGCGATTGCACTCACTACCCGCGTTCGGTCGCCTTTAGGTGATGGTGATCCACCGCCAGGACGTGCTGGTGATGAAGCTCTATGCCGGA
>JAYTQD010000054.1:0-5346 GCA_043746935.1 Acidobacteriaceae bacterium
CGTCCTCACCAGCAACTACTCGGCGGAGTACGGCAAGACCTCCGGTGGCGTCGTCAATGCCATCACGCGTTCGGGCACGAATCATTGGCACGGCAGCGGGTATGAGTTCGCCCGCAACAGCGCACTGGACGCGCGGAACTACTTTGATCTAGGCGGGATTCCGCCGTTCACGCGAAATCAGTTTGGCGGAACGATTGGCGGGCCGATTTTCAAAGATAAGACTTTCTTATTTGCTGACTATGAGGGCATCCGGCAGTCCAAGGGAATCACATCGCTTACCTTTGTGCCGTCCGTGAATGCGCGTAATGGCAACTTGTGCTCAACGCCCGCAAAGGGTTCTGTTTGCACGCCCCACCAGCTCACTCCTGGTCCCAATACCGATTCAAATGGCGTCGACTTGAACGCAAAGGCATTTTTCACCTTCTTTCATCTCCCGAACGCTGCCGCGGATCCCAATGCCCCCATCGCGAATGGAGACATCGGCACCTACTCTTTCTCAGGGCAGCAAGTCGTGAACGAGAATTTCTTTACGACCCGTCTCGATCACAATATCTCCGAGAAGGACCGATTGTTCGGCACCTACATGTTCGACAAGACTCCCTACTCGTCTCCCGACGGACTGAACAATGTCGAGTTCGACACTCTGACATCTAGACAGATCGTTGCCATTGAGGAAACCCACATTTTTGCTCCCAACTTCGCGAATTCGATTCGCATTGGGGGCAATCACGAGGCCGTCAACAATAACCAGAGTCAGAAAGCCATCAATCCCGACGCTTCCAAGACCGATCTTGGCGTCGGAGGCACTTCGTTCGCTGGCCGTGCAGCGCCTCAGGTAATCATCGGAGGTGGAGTTACTCCGTTCACGGGGGGGGTCGGCGGCAGCCCAACATACCTGTACCACTGGAACTCGTTGCAAGCCTATGACGATGCCTTGCTTACGAAAGGCACTCACTCACTGAAATTTGGTGTAGCGTTCGAGCGGATGCTTCTGAACGTTTTGGCGGATACCGACCCCAACGGAATCTGGAAGTTCGGACCCCTCAGCGAGTTTGATCCGACGAGCGGTGTTTTCCTTCAAAGCACATTTTTCCAAAACAAGCCCACGAAATTTCAAGGGGGGATCGCGAGCACTCTGTCGCCACGCAATCTCCGCCAGAACATTTTCGGGGTCTATTTTCAGGATGACTGGCGTTTCCGGCCGAATCTGACGCTGAATCTGGGAGTCAGGTACGAAATGTCTTCGGTTCCCACGGAGACGTCGGGTAAGCTGGCGAATCTGCGCAATCTTTCGGATGCGGTCGCGCATACCGGCAGCCCTTTCTTCAGCAACCCCACGCTGAAAAATTTTGAGCCGCGCGTGGGATTTGCATGGGACCCTCTGCACAATGGACGAACAGCGGTCCGCGGTGGAATTGGGATGTTCGATGTGCTCCCCTTACCCTACCAGTTCGTACTTTTGACGACCCAAGCTTTTCCCTTTTTCAGATACACCGCGCTCAATAATCCTGGTCAGGGTAACTTCCCTAACTTCAAAGGGGTCGACACAACCTTTCCGGCAAACACACTGCGCTCCACCTTTATCGATTCGCACCCCAAGCGTAACTATGTCGTGCAATGGAACCTCAACATCCAGCAGCAACTCGCGCCCAACCTGACGGCGCTGGTGGCATATGTGGGATCGCGCGGAGTGCATCAGCCGTACCGAGTCGATGAAGCCAACCTCGTTCTTCCCACCAAGACCCCGAATGGGTATTTGTGGCCGAAAGTCGACGTTTTCGGTAACGTCTATTCCGCTCAATGCAATCAAACGGATCCGAACGGACCGGAACCCGGCCCCCCAACTTGCAACCCACCCAATCCCATCAACCCGAACTTTGGTTCCGTCCGCGGCATGTTTTACGTCGGGCACTCCTCCTACAACGCCCTGGAAGCTCAACTCGCTAAGCGCATGAGCCACGGCATCCAGGTGCAGGGCACCTTCACCTGGAGCAAGAGTATCGACAGCAGCTCGGCTTCCGTCGCCGGCGATACGTTTGGCAATTCCATCTCCAGCTTGCACTGGTTCGACACGCGACTCAGCCGCGGTCTCTCCGATTTCAATGTGGGACGCACATTTGTGGTGAACGGCGAATGGGAAGTTCCTTCGCCAAAATCACTGACCGGACCCGCCCGCTGGGCGCTCGGCGGCTGGCAGCTCGGACTCATCTTTACGGCCAGCGACGGAGTCCCGTTCAGCCCCACTTGGGGAACCGGCTCCGACCCGCAAGGTACGCTTAGCAGCGACGACTGGGCCTTCCCCAATCGCCTAGGTGGAGCTGGCTGCAAGACGTTAACCAATCCGGGGAGTCGCACGAACTATATCAAGACCCAGTGTTTCTCCGTTCCGGTTGCGCCGAACATGGCTTTCTGGACCGCGAATTGCGACCCGGCCCCTCCAAGTCTAGGCGGGCCGTTGGCGGCGGGAGACCTGAGCTGTTTCAACCTTCGTGGCAATGCCGGTCGCAATATCTTGATTGGCCCAGGCGTAACGTCCTTGGACTTCTCGGTATTTAAGAACATGCCAATCAAGAAGATCTCAGAGCGCTTCAACGTCCAGTTCCGTGCCGAGGTTTTTAATATTCTCAATCACGCGAACTTTGCTCCGCCGACCACGCCCGATAACACCGACATCTTTGATGGAACCGGGGCCATTGCGGCGCCAGGGTTGCTGTCCAAAACGACTACGACCGCGCGCGAAATCCAGTTCGCCGTCAAAGTAACTTTCTAGGTATTCGAGCGAATTTCGCCCGCCGCCCTAACGGGCTGCCGCGAAGCGTCAGCAGGGTTCATCCGCGGGAATAGTCTTGTACTCCCCCGGACTGCGGATGAACTGGCGACGCTCCAGTTTGGGGAACACATCGTCAGCCTGTCAGATTTTAGTTCTTAGGTGGAAAAGGTGAATTCGGAAGATCTGACATCAGACCTGGATTTAGCCCCTCCCTCGCACCTTACCCGGCGGAGACTGTTGCAAAGCTCTGTCTGGATTGCTGCCGCCACCATGCTTCCGCGCTCCGCCGCTGCGGCCGCCCCCGAAATCAGCCCGGTCATGGAAAAACTCAGCGCGTACATGGCCGATGCTCGCAACCGCGTTCTCCCAGACAATGTCCTGCTGGAAACCAAGCATCACGTTCTCGACACCATCGCCGCCATGGTTTCGGGATCCGAGCTGCCTCCGGGCCGCGTAGCGTTCGCGTTCGCCCGCAGCTATGGTGGTGAGAAGATCGCTACCGTGGTCGCTTCGCAGATTCTCTGCGGTCCCATCGAGGCGGCGCTCACCAACGGCCAGCTCGCCCATTCCGATGAAACCGACGACGACTTCACCACCGGCGGAGCTCACCCCGGCTGTGCCCTGGTGCCCGCCGCCCTCGCCACGGGCGAGCAGTTCGGCGTCAGCGGCGCTCATTTCGTGCGGGCCGTTGCCCTCGGCTACGACGTGGCGATGCGCGCCATGAAAACCGTCGGTCCCGGAATGAAGGAGACTCATCCGCTGGTCGGAACCATGGGAGCAACCGCAGCCGCCGGATGCGCTGCCAGCCTCAATGCGGAACAGATGCGATGGCTGCTCGACTATGCCGCACAGCAGGCAGGCGCTGGTATCGGCTCCTGGCGGCGCGACACGGACCATATTGAGAAGGCTTTCGTTTTTGGTGGCATGGGCGCTCGTAACGGCGTCACCGCCGCCCTGGCGGTCCATTCCGGTTGGACGGGAGTAGAGGATGTTCTGTCCGGTCCCAACAACTTCGTAGAGTCCTACAATCCCAAGGCCGACCCGGCCGGCATGAGTGACAAGCTCGGAGAGGTTTACGGCGTAACCCTCACCACCCTGAAGAAGTGGACCACCGGAGGTCCCATCCAAGCGCCGCTCGATGGGCTGCAGAATCTGCAGAAGCGCCAACCGTTCCAAGCGGATCAAGTGAAGCAGGTAGTCGTGCGGGTCGCCACCAGCGCGGGATACACCGTCAACAACCGCGATATGCCGGATATTTGCCTGCAACACTTGGTCGCCGTGATGCTGCTCGACAAAACCGTCTCGTTCCACGCAGCCCACGACAAGCCGCGCATGGTGGACCCGTCCGTCCTACAGCAACGAGTGAAAGTGCAACTCGTTCCTGACGAGGAACTGGAAAAACTCATTCCGGTAAGAGTAGCTATCGTGGAAGTTACACTCAATGACGGCACGCACTTGACGGACCGCGTTGAGTATGTGCGCGGCACACCAGAAAATCCGATGACAACCGAAGAGGTGGTCGCCAAGGCCCGCGAATTGATGACACCCGTGCTCGGCGCCGCAACCACGACGAAACTGATTGAGCGTGTGATGGAGCTCCAAAACGTGAAGGATATCCGGGAACTTCGGCCACTCCTGCAAACTCCGGATCGGGCCAGTGCTTTACCAGTCTCATCGAATGCTGTTAGCTGAGCTGCCCACTCTTCACGCCCCAGGACCTTGAAATGAAGCACTCGATGAAAATAAAAGTAGTGTTCCTGACGACCGGCGTTCTCTGCGGCATACTTTCCACGCAAAGAACAGTTGCGAATGCTGCAGGCTCGTCGAACGGTCAGTCAGGCATGGGGTCAGCTCCACCTAACCCCCTGAACCTTGAAAGCTACCGCACCCAGATCGAACCGCTTTTCCTGAAGGTGCGCCCAGGCGGCGTGCGATGTTACGACTGCCATTCGACGTTAGCCACTAGGCTGAAGCTACAACCGCTGTCGCCCGACGCTTCTTCTTGGACCGCCAAACAATCCGAGCAAAACTTCAAGGTCGTTTCCCAGTTGGTTACGGCAGGCCATCCTCTCAGCAGCCGTTTACTCTTGCATCCCCTAGCAGCCGAAGCAGGTGGCGATCCCACCCACACCGGCGGCAAATTCTGGACATCAAAAAGCGACCCGGAATGGAAAACAATCGCCGAATGGGTTGGCCAAAATACGGACGCAGCCCCTCCCGCCGCCGCGCCCAGCGCCCTCGACTTCCAGTTCTTCCAAACCACGGTCGAGCCGATTTTTTTGAAGCAACGGCCCGGCCACGCTCGCTGCTACGGTTGCCACGTGCTATCCAACGGGGTCTTTCGTCTCGCAACGTTGTCGCCGGGCAGCACGGAATGGACCGCTGAGCAATCGCAGCGCAATTATGAGAGCGCGATCCAACAAATAGTCCCCGGAGAGCCCGCTGCCAGCCGACTTTTGATTCACCCCCTTGCGCCCGAAGCAGGCGGGGACGCTTTCCATTCTGGAGGCAGGCAATTCACTTCGCAGAGTGACCCGGACTGGCTGACCATGGCCGCTTGGGTTCGCAGCGCCCAA
>JAYTQD010000055.1:0-5338 GCA_043746935.1 Acidobacteriaceae bacterium
CGCTCGACCGCGTTGGTGCTGAGTCCTTCGTCACCTCCGACCCGGCTGCCATCGCCAGAGCGGAGAAAATCGTCCTACCCGGCGTAGGCCACTTTGCCGCGACGCAAGTTTTAGCCACCAGTGGCATGAGCAGCGCCATCGCAGACGCCATTCAAAGAGAAGTTCCTTTCCTCGGTATCTGCGTCGGCATGCAATGGCTCTTCGAGTCGAGTGAAGAATCGCCAGAAACGAAGGGTCTCGGCATCTTCCCAGGCCAATGCGAGCACTTTCCCCTCGATGTAAAGTCCCCGCACGTAGGCTGGAACGATCTAGAGCGGAAAACTTCTTCCCACCTTCTAGCCGGTGTCCCGCAAAACAGCTATGTCTATTTCACGCACACCTATCGCGCCCCAGTCGGACCCGGTTCGGTAGCCCAATGCGAGTACGGAGGCACGTTCTCCGCTGTCGTCGAGTGTGGACGCATTTTCGGTGTCCAGTTCCATCCAGAGAAATCCGGAGAAGTTGGCCTCACCATCCTGCGCAATTTTCACGAGCTCCCATGCTGACGCGCCGCATCATCGTTTGTCTCGACGTAGACGCAGGCCGCGTCGTAAAAGGAGTGCAATTCACCAAGCTCCGCGATGCTGGCGACCCAGCCGAACTAGCCGCCGCTCACGCCGCCTCGGGTGCCGACGAAATTGTCTTGCTCGATATAACAGCCACGCACGAAAAGCGCGCTACGCTGCTCGAAACCGTCCGTCGCACCGCCCGCGAGCTCATGGTGCCCTTCACCGTAGGCGGCGGCATCCGCTCCGTCGACGATGCCAGCGCCGTATTCGACGCAGGCGCCGACAAGGTAGCCATCAACTCCGCCGCCCTAGCCGACCCCACCCTCATCACGCAAATCGCCGCCAAGTTCGGCTCGCAAGCTGCAGTAGTTGCCATCGATGCCCGCCGCTCCAATGTTCTTCAAACCAACCACGGCACGCATTTCGAAGTAAAGAAAACCGGCGGGCGCGATGCTACGGGAAAAGACGCCGTAACCTGGGCGCAGGAAGCCCAAGAAGCGGGTGCCGGTGAAATCCTCCTCACATCCATGGACCGCGACGGCACCCAAGACGGCTTCGACATGGAGTTGACCCGCGCCATCGGCGCCGTCGCACGCATCCCCATCATTGCTTCCGGAGGCGCGGGCGCTATCCAGCATTTTGTCGAAGTATTCCAACCCGGTGGAGCCGACGCCGCGTTGGCTGCATCCATTTTCCATTTCGGCCTCATTCGCATGGCGGATCTGAAACAGCATCTTCAAAAAAATGAAATTCCAGTGAGGTGGCCGTGCTAATTCCAGCGATGGACGTGATGGGCGGCAAGGTCGTTCAACTCGAACAGGGCAAGAAAAAAGTCCTCGAATACGCCGACCCCGAACCCTGGATCGAACGCTTCAAGTCTTTCCCGTTGGTGCATCTCATTGACTTAGATGCAGCCATGCAAAATGGCAACAACCGAGCCCTGGTACAGCGCTTAGTGCAACACTTACCGTGTCAGGTAGGCGGCGGTGTCCGCACCGTCGAAACCGCTCGCGAGCTCTTAGACTCCGGAGCCCGAGCCGTCATTCTAGGTTCGGCGCTCGTGCGCGATGGTGCCCCCGACGTCGCATTAGCCCAAGAACTTTCCGAGCAAGTAGGCGCCGAGCATCTAGTCTTCGCCGTAGACACCAAGCAAGGCAAAGTCGCCACCGACGCATGGCGCAGCACCACGCAGCTCACTCCTGTCACCCTCATGCAAGCTCTAGAACCTTGGTGCGCCGCGTTTCTCTACACCCGCGTGGATGGCGAAGGCCTCATGGGCGGCATGCCCCTCGATCCGGTAAAGGAACTTCGCGCCGCCACCTCCCGTCGCCTCTTCGTAGCCGGAGGCATTCGTAGCGACAGCGAGGTAGCTGCTTTAGACGCTCTAGGAGCGGACGCAATCGTTGGCATGGCTCTCTATCGCGGCCACCTCCAGTCCGTTGCAGTCCCAGGGTTACCCCAACAATAGTTACCAGTTCGATATCATCCCCAAACTTGCCATAGTGTCTAAGGGGCTGGATAATGTATGACAAGCTGAGTCGGTAGTTTCCAGCGCGAAAGACTTCCGCGGACTGCGCGAGCATGGTAAAAAAAAGGACGAAGAGAGACAGAGACCACCGCATGCATCAACCCCACCGATCAGAAAACAGCCAGCCCAAGTCCACGAATTCATCAGACCCAGAAGACAGACGTTCTCACCGCCGCGAGGAGGGCGTAATCTCTCGCATCGAAGACATCACCTACAAGGTGCTACGTCAGCACGAGCCGAAGAAGCCCTAACGGCTTTTGTTGAATCGCTCGTCGCGTAGTCGTCCCGCGCGTAGTCGTCCCGAACGATGCGGAATTCACTTTCCCACCGATTCGCCCAGCCACTCCAAATATGCGGCGCTGCCATCCTCGATCATCAGCATCAAGCATTCCGGAACGTCGTACGAGTGCAATTCTTTCAGCTCGTCACGTAAACGCGGAAATACCGCAGCCGTGGTCTTGATGACGAGCAGCCATTCCACAGCCGACTCCACCTTGCCCCGCCACTGGTATACAGACTCCACTCCAGGCACAATGTTGACGCAGGCCGCGAGCCGTTTCTCGACCAGAGCTTGAGCAATTCGATGCGCTTCTTCTTGCGACCCGGTTGTGGTGAGTACAATGCGTTTGTCGGTCATATTAAAATCGGCAGCTGAACTATGGACTTCCTGCTTTAGTTTTAGGCTCGAGTGTCACGGCGATCCGTTTAGATCTTAGTTAAAGGGCAAAAGCATGACAACCATCAAGTTTGGCACATCGGGATGGCGCGCTGTCATCGGGGAAGAATTTACCTTCGCCAACGTGCGCAGGGCGGTAGGTGGAATTGCGCGTTACGTGATATCGCAAAAGCCAAGTGGTGCGCGTGTTATCGTTGGTCGCGACCCCCGCTTTTTAGGCGAAACCCTCTGCTCCATGGCAGCCGAGATTCTAAGCAGCTACGGTATTACTCCGCTCGTCATCGCCGACGCCACGCCAACGCCCGCCATTTCCCACGCCGTCACGCAAAACCATGCCGACGGCGCCATCAACTTTACTGCCTCGCACAATCCGCCCGAGTACAACGGCATTAAATTTTCCACGCCTGACGGTGCGCCAGCACTGCCCGAAGCGACCAAAAGGGTCGAAGCGGAAATCGCCGCTATCGATGCTGGAGCCTCCGCTCCCATCGGCCCGAAAGCCACGAGCCAGGCCCTCGATCCTAAGCCCGCCTACATCAGTCGCCTCCGCGAAGCCGTGGATCTCGATGCCATCCGCAAAGCCGGCCTGCGCGTCGCCTTCGATCCCATGTGGGGCGCGGCCCGCGGATACTCCGACACACTCCTCCGTGAGGCCGGTATCGAGACTGCCACCGTCCACGACTATCGCGACGTCCTTTTCGGCAATCACGCCCCCGAGCCCGACGACGAGCTGCTCGAAGACCTCCGTGTCGAAATGCGCCGCTCCAAAGCCCACATTGGTATCGCCACCGACGGTGACGCCGACCGCTTCGGCATCGTCGACGAAGACGGTACCTTCCTCCAACCGAATTACATCGTTGCCTTGCTCTTCGACTACTTGGTCGAAGCTCGCGGATGGCGCAACGGAGTCTGTAAGTCAGTAGCGACCACCAATCTTATCAACGCTCTGGCCGCGTATCACAAGATTGAGTTGTACGAGACGCCGGTTGGCTTCAAATACATTGGCGAGCTCATCAAGCAGGACAAGATCGCCATCGGCGGTGAAGAAAGCGCCGGCCTCTCCATCCGCCACCACACCCCGGAGAAAGATGGCGTGCTGGCGGGTCTACTTTGCTGTGAAATGGTGGCGCGACGCGGCAAATCTCTCGGCACACAATTGCAAGAGCTGTTTGTCAAAGTAGGTTCCTTTTACCCCCGTCGCGAGAACTTCCGCTTGACGGAAGATGTCCAAGCAAATTTCACTAAGAAGTTAGGGTTCGAGCCGAAAGAATTCTTCGGACGCGCCATTCAAGAAGTTGTTCGCAAAGACGGTCTTAAGCTAGTCTTCGGCGACGGCGGCTGGGTTTGCTACCGGCTCTCCGGCACCGAGCCTGTAGTCCGCGTCTACACGGAGGCCCGCACGCAAGCGGATTTGGAAAAGCTGAGCGCGTCGGCCAAGCAGTGGATTTTTGAGTAACACAAGCGCATCGGACGATTGAGCAGCGCCATTCAGGGCCTTAGCCCTGAGGCGAGTTGAATTCAGCAATCAGGATATAAGTGCAAGAAGAGAAGACAAATCGGACGTCGCGCACCATCCGCCTCCCCGAGGCTCGAGAACACGTCCGCCGCGCCGGCCAGTTCGTTCTTCAAGCCGCGGAGGAATACCAGCCTGTCGTTCACCGCGCCTTCAGCCTGCGCCGCAAACTCGGAACCATCCTAGCCGCGGTTCTCGCCGTCTGGATTTTCTTCCACGTAGTCCTGGGCGCCAACGGCGCTCTTGCCTACGGCAACAAGCGCTCCGAATATAAGACTCTAGAAAAAGACGTGGATAACTTGCAGGAACAGAACGAACAACTGCGCAAGCACATCGAAGCCCTGAAGGTCGACCCCGCCGCAATCGAACGCGAAGCCCGCGAACAACTCCACTACGCCAAGCCGGGTGAAATGGTCTATGTCGCTCCCGCACCGCCTCCGCCGCCAATGCCCAAGAACCATTCGGCGAAGCGGTAAGCCTCAGCGCACAACACCTTCTTGCGGCGAACTCGCCGTTGCGTACAATTTCTTCGGCATCCGTCCCGCTAAGTACGCCATCCGCCCTGCCAGAACGGCGTGCTTCATAGCTTCTGCCATCAGAACAGGCTCCTGCGCGGCAGCAATGCCAGTGTTCATCAAAACCGCGTCATACCCAAGCTCCATGGCAATCGCGGCATCGGAAGCCGTGCCCACGCCGGCATCCAGAATCAAGGGCACGCCAGTGATCATCTCGCGCAAAATCCGCAAATTCGCTTCATTCTGAATTCCCAGTCCGCTGCCAATGGGCGCACCCAAGGGCATTACCGCCGCCGCACCGGCATCCACCAAGCGCTTGGCAAACACGATGTCATCGGAGGTATACGCCAGCACAGTAAACCCGTCCTTCACCAAAATTCGCGTCGCTTCCAGCGTGGCGTGAATATCGGGATACAGCGTCGCTTGATCCCCAATCACCTCCAGCTTTACCCAGCTGGAAAGCCCCACCTCGCGCCCCAGATGCGCCGTACGAATCGCTTCATCCGCCGTGTAGCACCCGGCCGTGTTCGGTAGCAGGATGTATTTCTTCGGGTCAAT